>NZ_JBFRPJ010000057.1:0-61366 GCF_041471945.1 Vibrio sp. 10N.261.51.A4 | reverse complement strand
GAATTACGCAACAAAGCCTAATTGATGCCTCGGCACGAGCTTCCCGTAACTCTCTTGTATTCAGCTTTTCTTCAAGCCAGATGTTCCTTACTGTTGAGTGACTAATCGAGATGTTAAATCGCTTTCTCATCTCACCACTGATCCTGATCGATGTTAGATGAGGTAATTTGAGCGTTAATGAGATGACGACATTTCGAGTCTTCTCATCGATGCGGTTACTGTGCCTTGGTTGGCCATACATACGTTTCAAAGCTAATGGACCGTGTGCTTCGAGAAGTTGACGGTTGTTGTGAATGCTTTTGACAGAGCAACCACTCTGCCGAGCAGCTTCTCTCACATTGCCTAACTCCTTGGCAAGTTCAATAGCATCGAGCTTTTTCTGAACTTCTTCCCCGTATTCTTTCCTAGAGCTAGGCTCAACAAGCTCTTTAATGGACAGCTCTCGGTCAGCAAAGTAAGCGGTGAAGTTACCATCAAGTTGCTTACGTAGCTCAACTTGTTGACTCACGATAGAGTGCCTTAACGGAGAGGTAATTTGGTACATTGCGTTACCATAACTGAAGGTATGGTCCCGACGGATTTTTCGATATTCTTTTTGGATACATATCGCATCGAGGTTTAGGTGTTTCGGAATGGGCCTATGTTCCGAGCGCACCTGCTTAGCGTTGACAGTGAGGGTTGTCGCCCAATAGTCAGGGATGAAAGTGTTTTGCAGGTAGTCATTTGCGCTATTCATATCGGTGACCCCCGCCAGTCTTAACTCAGGGACGAGACGATCTTGGAACGTATCGAAGGCGCGTTCGATACGACCTTTTCCTTGGGGGGAGTTGGCAAAAATAATTTCTATACCAAGCTCTTCGCAGGCTCGTTGCATCTGAGAGAAGTGGCAGCGTTTTGGTCCACCAAAGATACCCGCTCTATCGACATAAAGCGTCTTAAAAAGCCCCTTTTTTTCGATATAAGCCTTCATTACTTTAAGGCAGCCTTCCGTAGTTTCTGAAGGAAAGAACTCCGCATGAACGTCACTGGTTGCGTCATCAATCATAGCGATAAGGCAGGACTTTTTGTCCCCGAACCAAAGGTGAGGGCTGCCGTCCATTTGCAGCATTAAGCCTTCTGCCTCCATGCGCTCTCGTCGTCTTCTTACTTTGGAGCGGCGATGTTTAGCTCGTTTTACATGATGGATTTCGTGCGCCCAGGTACGAAGTGTCTCTCGCTTTACTTTGATGCCTTCAAACACTTCCAGCATGTCTGCCAAATGAAGCATGTTAAAGTCGTAATACTTGGCTTTTATCAGAGCTTGAACTTGCTTCTTTAAGGTCACGGGGATTTTATTAGCGGGTGCTCTTCCTGTGTTGCCATGAACAACGAAACGAATACCATCGATACGGTATCGCCTGAGGTAACGTTCAATGGTTCGGGGGGATTTATTGAGCAGTTTCGAGGCATTGAGAATAGAGATTTTGTTAAGTGCCACTTTAGCAATGACATCCACGGTAAGTTGAGATTTAGCATCCATAACGATCATCCTATACACCCTTTGACTAATTCACAGTGATAGTCAAAGGATTACGTAAAAAGTAGGACCGTCAATTTCCCTCGGTAATTAGGCTAACGACAAAGTCGCTTGGTAGTTAAGGTACGACAGAATCGCTTGGTGATCACAATTAATTTAGGGGAAGCTATAGCTCATTTATGCCCATTTGCTTGTTAATGTAATTACTCAGTAGCAAATCACGCCAAAGGAATCACAGTACTTTTCCTCATGGCTGGCGGTAGAGGGGCGGTGCTCAGAAACTCCCATTCTCTATCAAAATAGACATGTGTAAACAAAAAATTTCATCCGCATGACTATTCAATAATACCATAGTCGTGGTAGCTTATATCTGAAGATGGTCATAAGGATTATTAATTTGGATTTCAGAAGCTTACACTTTCAACCAGAGCCAGTTCTGGTATGTAACGTATGGGATGTGTCTAGCGCAGTTATAGCGGAGCAGGCTGGTTATCAATGTATCGGTACTTCCAGCGCCGCCATTTCTCGTATGCTTGGGTATTCAGATGGTGAAGAAATGTCCTTTTCTGAGTTGTACGATTTTGTTGTTAAGATTAAGAGTCGAACAACCATTCCATTAACTGTAGATATTGAGGCTGGTTATGGGGATTCAATATCTGAAATCTACGAGAATATTAAGGCGCTAGCTGAAATTGGAGTCGCTGGGGTTAACATCGAAGATAGTGTAGTCATAGGTGGAAAGAGAGTTCTCAAAGATCCATATGTAATGGAAAATACCATCTCTGGTTTGGTAGCACTTTTACGTGCATCAGACATTTCCATATTCTTGAACTCAAGAACAGATGCTTATTTAGTTAAAGGCGATACTCCACTTGAGGAAACAAAGCTTCGTATATCCCTGTATCAGAAAGCAGGCGCTGATGGCATTTTTGTACCGTTTTTAGAGGAAAAAGAGGACATTAAGGTTCTTGCAGAATTCACTGATCTACCTCTGAACGTAATGTGTACCCAACGTTTACCTGATTTCAGGACTCTTTCTAAGTTAGGGGTAAAACGTATAAGTATGGGGAATTATGCTCATAGTAGGCTCTATAAAGAGCTAGAAAAAGATTTGTTGGAAGTCGCTGCTATTCAATCATTTGCACCATTTTTCAGTAATACAAATTGAGTTAGAGGGTGTTAAAATCTCCCGATGGTGAACAGCTCTGTTAGACATGTGTTTTACTGCATGGTCAATGCAAAATCCTGCATAAAGTAAATTCCCCCCATTCATCTGAGATTAACGGTTTTGTCCAGCTTCTTTCAAGGATGGCACCGTATCAAGCGGTGTCGCTCAGTCTTTTGTAATACCAAAAGTTATTCGTGAATAGCTAATTTAGTAAAGTCGCTGACTCACAAATGTCCAAAGACGTGCTGACGCCAATCTCGGCAAACACGTCTTTGCCCCATTCCAATTCGGGATGCATGTCTGTCACACTTCAAGGCTAGCCATTTGGCCTACATTTTCTAACCAGTGCAGTGTCTAGTGAAGCGCGGGCTAACCAAATGGCTCTTTCCTTAGTTGTTCACTACCAGATCATTGGTTTGGGTCACCCGCAGCCCTATAGAGTCTCTAGTTTTACTAGATCACACTTTGTTATATATCTCTAAGCTCGCACCTTCAATGGAATAGCCTGACTCGACCCCTATGTCATCAGAAATTACTGTTTCTGTTTTCAAGGTTCCTGTGATGTAAACGATATCCCAAAGGTCTTTAGTTGGAGTCCCTTCTTCAAACTTGACGTAAATAATCTGGTTTGGAGGTGGTGGTGGAACGTGAATACACGCACCATAAAAGGGAACCAAAAGAAACTCAGAGATTGACTCTGAGTCCCCTTCTAATGGAATCACGAAACCCGGTATTTTGACGTTGCTGCCATTCAGTTCTGGACGAACACTTCCCACTAGAGCCTGCTGAGCAACATTCGCACTATGGTCAAGGGCAGCAAGGGTTTCATCGCTGACGCGTGCACGTTCGCTTTCTGGGATCAGATCAAGCCACTCAATTTCTACCGTATTTTCATCGCGCACTTGGTTTGCTGCAAAAGAGGCAGAGCTGAATGTCACCATGATCAAAGAAGCGATGAACAATATGTGTTTCATATATTAACCTTTGTATTGTACATAACCCTTGTGCTGCACAGATTTGCGCGTCGATGGAAATTGCCACCGGTTTAAGGGGGATTAAGCCGATGGCGAGGGACAAAGCGAGCTAGGGCTTATTTCACTTGGTACTTGCTGTTAGTACGGATGTAGATTGTTGCCTCAGAGTCCCCCGTGTTGGTGATGTTATGAGAGAACTTGCCCTCAGATTCCACGTAGCTTCCCGGGTTTAAAGTAAGATTGCTGCTTTGTTCTTTTGAGTTGTACTCAATCGAGCCTGCAATCACAACGGCGCGGAACTCACTTGCGTCCGTGGTGATTTTTCCTTCAAAGCCGGCAGGCAGTTTGATCATTGAACCACCCATGTCAGAAGTGCTACCCCAAACATACGTTGATTGAACACCGTCTACTTTGATATCGTGAAGATCACTGCTGTTTAGCCACACGATATTGTCTTTATGCAAGTTTAGAGGACGTTCGCCATTATCGAACTTCTCTTCAGATGGTTGAACTAGATATGGACCCGCATCAATCTCAAGGTAGATTAGGTTTGTTTCACCGTTTGCGGCAGTGGTGTGGTCTTCACCTGCTGGTTGCGTCCAGAACGAGCCTGTTGGCATCCACATCTTTTCTGATGTTGGATCGTCATTATGCATTTGACCTTCAATGACCACACCGCGGTACGTGATGTTATGAATGTGCGGTGGTGACTCAAAACCCTTGTTAAAGCGTACCAACATACCTGTTGCGGTATCCGTTGTACGGTCACCCCAAAGGTCCGCAGCTCCCGGGCTAAGTACGCCGCGCAAAGGGTTTAGATAACCCCACTCAATATCGTTTACCGCGACAACTTTTGAAGAACCTTCATCGGCAAAAGAAGGTGTAGTAAGTAGCGTTGCGGCTAGTGCTAATGTCGATGCTTTAAATAATGATTTCATAGTAATGCCTCTGCTGTATTTGCTTGAGATTAATAATATTCAAAATTATTCATTCGATAAACGGGCTAATCTTTAATACACTTTCCTTAAATCGTGGATAATAAAACTGACCATTCGAGTAGTGAAGAGTATAGTGATGAAAATTTCAGATTTACAGGTTTTGTTGAAAGTTGCTGAGCTTCAATCGATTACAGCCGCGGCGAATCAACTTGATATGAGCTCTTCTGCTGCAAGTGTGTCATTAAAACGGATAGAGCAAGAGTTAGGAGCCGAGTTATTTGTTCGAACGACGCGAAAGATGCGCATGACCCCAGAGGGTGAGCGGTATCTACCTTTGTGCCAACAAGCATTGGATTTGTTGCAACAAGGGCAGGTGTTGGTCAATGAAGAGCAGCAATCCATCAGTGGGGAAGTTCGTATCGCGGTGTCTTCTGAGATGGGGCGCAACCTGATGCGCGTTTTGCTTAATGATGTAATGGACAAGCATCAAGACCTGTCATTGAGGCTCCATGTGAGTGATAGCCGAACCGATTTTTACCGCGATGGGGTCGATGTGGCGTTACGAGCTATGACTAAAGGTGCCGCGCAAGAATCCAACTTGTATGGATTTAAGATCTGCGATATCCCTCATGTTCTATGCGCTTCTCCTGATTATATTGAAAATCATGGTCGACCTTTGGTTCCTGATGATTTATATCAACATAAAGCCTTGCTCTACAAACTGTACGAAGTCGTGCACGACGGTTGGGATCTTTATCATGGTGATCAAAAATACAGAATAAAAATGAACAGTGATCGAGCTGTGAATGATGGTGATATTGTTCGTCGGTGGTGTATTGATGGGGTGGGGATAGCGAAGAAATCCGCTATTGATGTCGGTGAAGATTTACTCGCGGGCCGATTAGAGAGGATATTAGTTAATAGCGATATCCCACTGACCGAAATGTGGCTGATATTACCGAGTCGTCAGTTGATCTCTCCAGCGATTCGATTAATACGTGATGAGCTAAAAGTCAGGATTCACCAGCTTCGCGACAACTTGCTTGAGCAAGGGTTGATTGAAACTCGTGAATGGCCGTTGGATAACTAGCCGTGATCGCTAATAATGGTTCTGGGGACTAGTTAAACTAACGTTTGCCATACTTCAGTTAATTCGTCTTTCCCTAATTTAGCAAAAGTGCTAACTCAGAAATGTCCAGAACCTTCACAGATGGCACTTCGTAACTCATGTGATCACTTCGTAACTCAGAAGTGCCCCTTTTCTAGTTAGAACCAAAGCTACCCTTCAGCCATAATGCCATAATTGTGACTTTTGACTTACAATACTTGTACTATGCTTTTTTCAGCTTGGTTCTACTTACACAGCAAGCTCTGCAAGTAGAAACCTTCAATGTGGTTGGGCGTTTTATCTACAGATAACGACTTCTCAAATGGTCTTTGAAGTATTGCGCATTCAAGGTTTCGCCCGTTGCACCTTTCACCAAGTCATCGGTGGTCAGCAGGCTGCCTTTGCTCCAAATGTTCGATTCTAACCAAGTGAAGATAGGGGATAGGTCACCACTTTCAATCACAGAGTTCACATCGACCGTCTTCTTCATTGAAGCCATGAACTGAGCCGCGTACATCGCACCTAATGTGTAAGATGGGAAGTAACCAAATGCGCCGTCTGTCCAGTGGATATCTTGCATACAACCGTTAGTGAAATTGCCTTGAGTGCTCAAGCCAAGGTAAGACTGCATCTTGGTATTCCATAACTCTGGCACGTCAGTGTGTTTGATCTTACCGTTGATCAAGTCACGCTCAATCTCGTAACGCAGGATAACGTGTGCAGGGTAGGTGAGTTCATCAGCATCGACACGGATGAAGTCTTTCTTCACGCGCGTGTAGATCTTCTGGAAGTTCTCTTTCTCAAATTCTGAGCCTGAGAATTGCTGACCAGCCAAGTTCGCTAAGTGTCCAATGAACGGGTCGCTGCGGCCGACTTGCATCTCGAAGAATAAAGATTGAGATTCATGAATGCCCATAGAACGAGCTTCGCCCGCTGGTTGGCCTGCTAGGTGTTTTGGTAAGCCCTGTTCGTAACGCGCGTGCCCAGTTTCATGCACAATACCCATTAAGCTTTGAACGAACTCCGCTTCGTCGTAGCGAGTTGTGATACGCACGTCTGAAGGGACGCCGCCACAGAATGGGTGAACACTTTCATCCAATCGGCCGTGTTCGAAATCGAACTGAAGCAGCTTCATGACTTCTAAACCAAGAGCTTTCTGTTTCTCGGTCGAATAGATGCCAGATGGTGCGTTAAATTGCTCGCTCGATTGCTTTTCGATCACTTCATCAATCAAGCTTGGTAGCCAGGTTTTAACGTCTGCAAACAAGATATCAAGCGAAGCAGAGCTAGTGCCCGGTTCATAGATATCCAGCATCGCATCATAAGGCGTTAAATTAGCTGCGTCGGCGCGGATCTGAGCTTCTTCACGAGATAGCTCAACCACTTCACGCCAGTTCTTTTCGAATCCAACCCAGTCGTTGTTACCACGTTGGCTACGCCATGCATGTTCACACTTTGAACCTGCTAGAGATTTCGCTTCAACTAGCTTTTCTGGAAGTAGGTTAGCTTGTTGCCATTGGCGTTTTATTTCACGAAGTGACGATTGTTGTTCGTTATTTAGCGCTTCGTTTTCGGCGTCTGCAATCCAGTCACCAAGCTGTGGTTGCGTCATTAATCCGTGAATATGAACCGAAAGCTCTGCCATTGCTTCACTACGAGCTTGGTTACCACCTGCTGGCATCATTGAAGCTTGGTCCCAACCACAAATAGAGGCTAGGTGTTGAAAGCGTGAACATTTTTGAGAGTGTTCGACTAGTTTTTTGAATGCGCTCATTTGACTACTCTTAATTTGGTTTCTTTAAATGATCCTTAGGGCTGCGTCAGCGTTAAGGTTCATCTCGTGTACTTTGATTATGGCTTTGCTTTTTAATGACGCCGACCTTCGCAGTCGAAGATATAGCGAGAAAAGCATGAGGCGATACGATGCCTTGAATTTACTATTTCTTAACAAATCAAACTGTTCTATTGTGCACAAAATCAGTGAGTTGTATAGCTGGTGGCAATTGTTGCTTGCGAATTGTTCAGATACACGGTATTGATGATAGATCGCTGAACAAAAATGACAATGATATGGATATTTTGAACTTTGAGGCATTTCTAATTGCCATCACTATTTTAACGCTAACGCCGGGCTTAGATACGGCTTTGGTGATTCGCAATACTAGCCGCTCTGGCTTATCTGACGGTGTAATGACCAGCTTTGGTATTTGTAGCGGCCTCTATGTACACGCCTTTTTCTCTGCTGTGGGTATTTCTGCAATTCTTGCCCAGTCTGCTGAACTCTTTCAAGCCGTTAAGATGGTAGGTGCAGTTTACCTCATCTGGCTTGGCTTAAGCAGTTTACGAGCGTTGATGAAAAACGGTGGTGGTTTGAAGGTCGGTGAACAAGCTCAGCAAGCATACAGTGCAAAGCGTTCTTTGCGTGAAGGCTTTCTGTCTAACGTTCTTAACCCAAAAACAGCGGTTTTCTATCTGGCCTTTTTACCTCAATTTGTAAACCCTGAAGGTTCGCCTTTATTGCAATCTATGTTGATGGCTTCGGTCCACTTTATGATTGCGATGGTGTGGCAATGCGGCTTGGCTGGGGCACTTAACTCAGCTAAAAACTTGCTCAAGAACGCGAGTTTTATGAAGTGGATGGAAGGCGTGACGGGCATGGTGCTGGTTGGGCTGGGTGTTAAGCTTCTGATGGAAGAGCCTGTGTAGTTCACCGTTTTCAGTTGAACATGAATATATGAAAGCCCACGATGTGTCGTGGGCTTTGTGCTTTATTACTGGTAGATCTTTGTACCGATCTTATTCTACAGCGCAGTTATTCAACGACGCTAATGTTCATCTCAGCACCTTCGAAACCTAAGTCACTCAACTCATCGGCGTTAAAGTTGGTGGTAACTTCGATGTCGCCAATGCGCTCAGTAGATTCGTTGACGGAATCAGTACTTCTTTTGCTGCGTAGATTGTTAGTAATTGGTGTTGCTTGTCCAATTTCGATAGTACCTGCAAATTGAGATTCAGCGTAGAAATCTCCAGACACGTAAGAGTGGAAGGGGCGTAAGCTTCCGCCAGTCGCGTATTGCATGCTTGATAAGCCAGCTTCTTTAATCGCCCAGCCCCAATCCCACCATTTAGTTTCACCTGGGATGTAACGGTGATCCCATTGGTAGCGAATGTCGGCAGATTCACTGCTGCCACGGCCCATGGTGAAGGTATGAGCCTTGTACGGGCGGTTATCTGGATGAGAGTGCCACGCGTTGCCACCCCAACGAAGGAAGCCGTTGAATTCAACATCGTAGCTAATATCGGCGTTGAATCGGTACGGGTAAGAGATGCTTGAACGATACAGCTCAACTCGAATCGGTAGCTCCGAATTCGCAGGAACCATAGGACGAGCTTGAAGTGTTACTTGTTCGCTAGTGGAGTTGCCATTTGTTTCAGCGAAGCTTTGGTTAGCCTCGAACTTAACGGTGAGCTTAGTTTCGCCAACCAAAGGCCACTTGAAGGTGTTCTCTGTTTGAACGCTCTGTGAGAATCCGTAGCTGTTCGTTTTCGACCAGTTTGTTGATTCGTCTACTTTTAGGTCTACCACCACTTGTTGCGCGATGTTGCTGTTGTTTCTTGCCGTCGCGTAAACCGTTTTCACTAGTTCACGATCCGACTCGACAACATCACCATGCCAAAAGTTGTCGTCGTTAACGGTGTAGGCAAAATTGTCGACGGTGATTTTGGTTTTTTCATCACAGCGATAGCCGCTACAAGAGCCATTGTTATTTCCTTGTATTACCCAACTGTTGCCAGAGCGCTTTATCGTCATGTCTTCGCCCACGTACTGACTGTTATTACCGCCAACCCAAGCGTAACCTAGGTTGTGGGCTAAGTAGCTTAATGGGCGTACAAAGTCGTTACGGTTGTTCACTAATTCATACTGAACATCGATTTCGCTGCCTTCCTGAACCGATTTGGCGGAATAGTTGGGGATTTCAGATTGGTCGTTGTTTGGGTAACAGAACGTTGACCCACTGCTTGATTGCTTAATTTCGCCATGATAACCCGGCCCCATGATTACCCAGTTTCCTTTTAACCCGGTGATCTGCCAAGTGCCCATGCGAGCGACCAAAGTACTCTTCTGCTCTTCTGCTTCATAACGGTCTATAGGACGATAACCAGAGCGACAGACATCTTCACCAAGTTGGTCAAACACTATTTGGTCTGGGTAAATCTTCGCATTTACACCGGTTGATAGAACAGACAACACTGCGGTTGCTAAGAGACTTCTGTTTACTGTGATCATTAACAATTCCCTCATTTGTAATTTTTCTATTTTGATAATGTTTTGTGTGCCGTGCAGTTAACAAGACAAGTTCACTTTTTCATGTTGATAAATAGATAGATACTGAAAAGGGTTGAATTAAATTACCCAGTTAATTCAATGGCTTGTATTGTCATTAGTGTTTTTACGGTGAAAGAGTATGCAACTGAACGTAAATTGTTTGATGGGGCTCAAACCGTTTTTAGAAAAATGAAGGCCCATTATTCGGGCTTAGACGTCAAAATTATTTGACGTTATTTTTGGCGTTTGTATGAATGGTTAATTAGAAGAACAGGTATAACCATTCACAATACTCGTAGTTTTAAGGTGGGCAGGTAGTGAGTGACAAAGAGTAAAAATCTAACTTGAATATTTTGCTTTGCTATCGGTTTTAAAATGCAAACACTTAAAGTAAGGAAGACTGTAATAATTGTATTACTGATAAAATAATGAAAATAACCATCCGTTTTTTATGTGTAATATCGGAAAAGCTTGCTACTTGATAATAGGGCGCTTTTTGCTAGTGGTTAAACTATCTCTAATTATCGTTTGGCCAGAAGTTGCGTTCGGCCTGTATTACACGTTTTAATGATGGCAAATAAATCATTCGAACTTAAGATATCAATCTTTACCGTTAATGGGTCATTGTTGATTAACAGGTAAGGCGCCAATCGGCTGTCATTCATTGTTTTATTTATTTTTTGCAAAGAGACTAAGTCAATGGTGCCAGAAATAGAAAAGAAAAGTGATTGAGAAGGACGGGCTGTTCCTCTGAATCGCAGAACAAGTGGGTCGGGCATGTTGTCGTCTTGAACGGATATCAGGTGCAGCACCTTGTTGTTACTTATTTTCGTTAATCCGTCGGTACGTAATACATTGTCATTCACTATCAGGTCCACCACGCTATGTTGGTAGCGATGCTCTTCTTTTGGTTGGGGCGAAGGGATACTCCATATGCCAACCAATAAAACGAATGCAGAAATGAGCGCAACGATTGGCATCATAATTGACCTCTTTCTAGGAATAGGGCCAGTTCGGTACTGGCTTGATCTAGTTGGGTTGGCGTGTAAAAGATGTTGACGGACTGGCGTGTGGCTTTGTTCAGAATAGAGAGCTCAGAATATTCCGCTTCTTCGCTAATGTACGCCACGCAATCACATTGATACTGATAGAGAATGCTTTCTAGCTCTGGCGTCATCGCCATTTCAGGGGCTTGGAAAACTTGTATTTGACCTATCCATTGCTCGCTGAGCCGGTTAACGGGTTTGATATCGCTGAGGTTTCTCTCATTAACCTTAGCAAAAGCCAATAACGCTGATGCCAACAGTAAGCAGCCAGTGGTGAAGTAGCACAACTTGTTTCGGTTTTCAGCAGTGGGAAAGTAAGCCGACGAACTTTGTTTAGGGTTAGGCTTAGGTTCGACTGCAACAGCTGCACCGATAGCAATACCGTTATTGCCGACGGGTATCAGGTTGCTCGCATCAGCAAGGGGAGTTGTGGCTGCATTATTGATGGGGGAGTCGATTACCACGCACTCATCGATAAGGCGATAGCCCACCTTAAGAACGGTGACGATTGGGGTTTCTTTGATGCCTAATCTAACGAACCCTTGGCGCAGTAAACTTATACTTTTCGCTAGTGGCGTATCCCCTATGAACTCGTTTCCCCAAGCGAAGCTAATAATATCTTGTTTGTTAACAATATCGGGTGAGTTTTTATGTAATAACTCCAGGACCCGAGTTTCACGGTATCCTACTTTAATAGAACGTTCATCGTTATAAATACGGTTTTTAATCGGGTCGAATCTGATCATATAGCCAACGTTTTATTTTTATTATAATTCTCTCTACAATGTAGATGACTATAAACTGACTAATATATGAATTAAAGTCACATGTTTTATTCTTCTGGTTTTTTGTGTCGTTGAAACGAAAAGAAATTTAATATGTTTGTTACAAAACGCCTGACACCTACGCACAATCTGTTAAATATAAGTAATATCTAATTAAGTGTTGGTTTTATTAGTGTTCTTTTTAGTAGTCTTCTATCTTCTTTATTAAATCGCATAGTGGTCGATTTAATATTCTTGTTATTTATAAGGGCATATGTGCTACATAATAATTTAAGACGTTTCGCTATGTGATGAAAATAAAAAAGCCCGCAGTTGAATGCGGGCTTGGTATTCAATCACTTCAGTTTACGCTTTAACTGCTTCACAATCATTTGAAGACGTCAACGGTTTGAAGAATAGCTTGGTTTCTTCGATAACAACGTGGCGCAGCAAGATAAGCCCGATTAGGTTCGGAATTGCCATTAGGCCGTTCACGATATCAGCCATTATCCAGATCATGTCGAGCTTTAAGAATGCACCAGAAGCCACCAACGCAATGAAGATGATCTTGTAAGGCAATACAGCTTTGGTACCTAGCAAGAACACAACACAGCGCTCACCGTAGTAGTTCCAACCTAAAATTGTTGTAAACGCAAAGAAGATTAAGCCAACAGAAACCAACATAGGGCCAAGGGTATCTGCATTCAGACCAACAGCGAATGCGTGAGTGGTCATCGCAGCGCCTGAAAGATCAGTCTGCCAAGCACCCGTTAAGATAAGCGCCAAACCTGTCATCGTACAGATGATGATGGTGTCGAAGAAGGTACCTGTCATAGAGACAAGTCCTTGTTTCACACATGAGTCTGTTTTAGCCGCTGCTGCAGCCATTGGTGCGCTACCTAGGCCAGATTCGTTCGAGAACACACCACGAGCGATACCTGATTGGATAGCAAGCATGATGCTCGCGCCAAAGAAACCACCGGTTGCTGCTGTGTTGGTAAACGCAGAAGTCACAACAAGGGTAATGGCATTCAGTAGTTGGTCGGCATTTGAAATCAGAACGCTTAAACACGCGACGACGTACATAACCGCCATAGTAGGAACAACTTTCCCTGCCACTTTAGCGATAGATTGGATACCACCAAGGGTAACCACTGCCACTAATATCGTAAGAACGACAGCAGACATCTCACGCGAAGCGCCAAATGAGATTTGAGTTGCGTCCAAGATAGCGTTGACTTGTGGGAAGGTACCGATACCGAAGCAAGCAACGCCGAGCGCGAAGACAGCGAACATTACCGCTAAGATTCGTGAGCCGACACCGTATTGCAGGTAGTACATTGGGCCGCCAACCATTTCGCCATTGCTATCGGTTCTGCGGTATTTAACGGCGAGTAGACATTCTGCGTACTTGGTCGCCATACCAAATACAGCGGCAAGCCACATCCAGAATAGGGCACCAGGGCCACCAATCTTGATTGCGGTCGCTACACCAACGATGTTACCTGTACCAATGGTTGCTGAAAGTGCAGTACACAAAGCCGCGAAACTCGATACGTCACCCGTACCAGATTTGTCTTTGCTGAACACCATTTTCAGTGCAGTTGGGAGGTGTCTAAACTGGAGTAAGCCTAAGCGAAAAGTAAAGTAGATACCTGTACCCACTAGCAGAATAAGCAGTGGTGGTCCCCAAACGAATTGGTTAATGGTTTGTAGTGTAGCTTGTAGGTGGTTCATAGATTCCCCTTAATAAATTAAAAATTTAAGGAGAAGAGGGAAGGCAGTGCAGATCTCAGGGATCGGGGGCACTACTTAATACATACGGATTTCTAGATAGAATTCTTGTGTTAATTAAGGCTGTTGCTTTCCACTCCTCTGTCCTTTTGCCTGAGAGTTTCACTTAGCGAATCACTTATAGATAAGTAACGGGCACTAAGCTTGCTCCTTCGGCGACCGATCTAACGGTTCTCTCCAGAGGTTCCTCCAACGACAGTCCTCACTTTTCTGGATTTCTCCAGCATAAAGCACCTGAAAGATTTACTTCTTCGGCGGGTCAATCTAACTAAATGTTAATGTTTAGTTAAAAACCACTCTCCTGCAGTCTTCATCGGAACAATTACCTAAATAATTAGGTAATCTGTAGGCGTATCCTAGATCATATAAAATGTGATGTCAGCTACAAAATATCTGTTTGCACAAATGTTGTTCAACTAAATGATCAAACAACGAGTCTCTGACGTAACTTGCTTATTTAAATGGTATAAAATAGAGAAACAAGGAGGAGTTATGACTCGACTAATAGCGATTGTTTTTTTATTGGCTTTGGCATTTGTACTATTTCGTTACCGGACAAACGAAAAACTGCAAAAATGGGTAGTGATAGTTATCGTTAGCAGTTTCCTTTTGTATACTGCCAGCTTGATGATTTCGGAGTTAACTCGTTAAGCCTGCCTGTAAACAGGTGGGATGAATGTGTTAGTAAAGCTTAAGTGCTTCTGGCTTGAGCGATAGGTTTAACTGAGCCTTCACAATCAGTATTGGCATTCGTGTCAGTGACCGCGTAACGTTAAATAAATTTTTGGGAGTACCCGCTAGTGAACCAGCAATCTGGACAAAGCGAACAAGATGAAGTGGTTGTTATAGAAGAACGCGATAAGCGCAGTCAGCTCTATATCGGCATTGCTGCGGTTATAGGTTTAGCACTGGGTGGCTTAATTGGTTCTACAGTTACGGCTTCTAAGTGGGAGTCCACTTACCAGGTACTCGAAACTCGTTATCAAGAACTGCATGACAGCAGAGCACAGTTGATGGCATCCGTTGAAACTAAAGTGGCAAAAGTTGATACCGAAATCGATGCGAAAGTAGAAGCCGCTCTAGTGAAACAAACGGAAGAGCATCAAAAAGAGCTCCAGGAATTAGCGAAGCAGTCTTCGGTTTTAGAGAAGGCGAACTACTCGTTAGAGCAACAGCTAAATGAACAGAAGCAAACGTTAGAGCAAACTCAGCAAGACAACCAGAAACTTAATCGTCAGGCTGACATGCAATCGACTTTGTTTGAGCGTGCGCGTGAAGTTTTCCGAAAAGAATTACAGATTTCTCAAGAACTTGAAAAACTTGAGAAAGAAAGAGATCAACTCGAGCAGAATCTTGGTTCTCTTAAGAAAGCGTGTGATGTTTACTTAGATGGCACATCATGGGATGCGAAATCTGACGCGTGTGAGAAGCAAGATAACGCTAACTCTCGACTGAGTGATATAAGACAAATGATTGAAGTCCACACCATGGACCTCAAACAGATCAAAACTCTCACTGAAGAGATGGGTCTATAAGCCGAAGGCTTTACCAACCTAACGTTAGTTTTGCACTAAATATTGAAACGCCCACATCACACACGTGATGTGGGCGTTTTGCGTTTGTCGAGAGCATAGATCCGGTGCTTTCTCATTATTGATTATTTGCGTGTTTTCATTGTTTGCTTAGATATTTGTGAATAGTTACGTATATCCACAATGATATGTTACTTGTTGTCTATTAAATGACTTTGCATACATATTTTCAGCTCAGAGTCGCTGCATAATAGTGTTGTTCAGGATGAACACGCAGTCGATTGCTAGCTCGCATTTGGCTGCTTTGACGACAAGGGATGGAGTGATGCCAGAGTATCTTTGTGAGAACTGCACCATAGCTTATTGTTTCGATGATTGTCGCTCGCCATTAGCGCAAAAAGAGATGATCAAAGTAGAAGAGTTGGTTCGTCGTGTCGATGTTGAACACGATGATGAACAGAGTGAAAAGGGTGAAAAGAGTGAGCAGGGCATTGAAGGTAGTTATTCGCCTAATCGTTCAGACATAAAAAATCCCCACAAGCCAAGCTGGTAGGGATTTTGGATAAGTTGCAGTCCTGTTCTCGCTTTCTCAAGCAAAGGGTCTTACAAAAATTTTTAGAACAGTTTCGTTTTTAGAGCTGTGTCGTTTCTTAGAATGCAGTTAGCTACTAGAGCAAAACCTCATTCCACTAAACGTTATTTCTCATACGTTTTGATTTCGCCTGATTTCACACGAGCAACAAACGATTGCAGTTCTTTCTTCACAACTGGCATCAAGAAGTACAGACCAAGAATGTTGAAGATAGACATCGCAAAGATAGCCGCATCAGAGAAGTCGATTACCGCACCAAATTGAATCGTGGCACCAATAACAACAAACACACAGAACATCACTTTGAAAATCAGCTCCGTTGTTTTGCCTTCACCAAATAGGTAAGTCCAAGCTTTAAGACCGTAGTACGACCAAGAGATCATGGTAGAAAACGCAAACATGATTACTGCGAGAGCGAGTGTGTATTTGAATACTTCTGCCGTTTCAGTAAACGATGCAGCAGTCAGCGTTACACCCGTTAAACCAGAGCCATCGAATGGACCTACGTTTAAACCAGCGATAGTGATAACCAATGCGGTCATTGTACAAATGATTACCGTATCAACGAACGGTTCTAATAGTGATACTAGACCTTCGGTGATTGGTTCTTTTGTTTTAACCGCTGAGTGAGCGATAGCTGCTGAACCTACACCTGCTTCGTTCGAGAATGTTGCACGTTTCAAGCCTTGAATTAGCGCACCAATAAATCCACCAACAACACCTTCACCAGTAAATGCACCTGTAAAGATTGCGCTGAACGCAGGGCCAACTTGATCAAGGTTAGAACCGATAACAATCAGAGCCATACCGATATACAGAGCAGCCATCCAAGGAACAACTTTTTCTGTTACCGATGCGATAGAAGGCATACCACCAACAATCACAGAGAAAACTAAAGAGGCAAGTACAAGGCCAGTGATCACACCGTATTCACTTGGTACATCAAATGCGTAAGTTAACATGGCGTGTGCTTGGTTAGCTTGGAACATGTTACCGCCGCCTAATGCGCCTAAAATACACATTAATGCGAAACCAATAGCGAGCACTTTACCTAGTCCGCCTAAACCTCTTTCACCCAGACCTTGGCTTAGGTAGTACATTGGACCACCCGAAACAACACCTGAAGGTAGGATAGTTCGGTATTTCACACCTAAGGTACACTCACAGAACTTAGAAGCCATACCCAGAAGGCCACACAAGATCATCCAGAATGTCGCGCCAGGGCCACCAATCGCAAGTGCAGCACCTACACCGGCAATGTTACCAAGCCCGACAGTACCAGAAAGCGCCGTTGTTAACGCTTGAAAGTGAGAAACCTCGCCGTCCTCTTTAGAGTTAGGATCGGTATACTTACCTTTGATAATGTCTAACGCCATGCCGACACGTTTAAATTGAACAAAGCCAAAATAAACAGTGAAGATGATCGCAGCGAGCAACAGCCAGCCAACAATCACTGGGAAGTTAGCTTCACCAATCGGTACACTTTTAAATATCAGCCCAACGAACCAACCTGTGTATTCGTTGAAAAAACCATCAACACTTTGACTTAAGTTGCTGATAGCTTGGTTAAATGATCCTTCTTCTGCAAATGCACTGGAACTAAACAATAATATAAACCCAAAAAATAATTCACGTATGTTTTTCATGGTTTTCCCTGTCTTTTTAATAAATTATGTTTGTTGCTGTTGTGTTTGTTTTCTATTTGATTTGTATATCTCAGTGGTTTATCTACTTCATTCGACGGCAACATAAACGGCTGTAGCTAGGTTGAAAAACGAAATAAATATAAGTACTGATCTTGCTTTGTATGGATATCCTTTTGGTATGTGCACCAATAAGACTATGGTATTCGGGCTACCAAGTCCCACTGATAATCCTATACATAAAAATAATGCCAACAAAGAAATTTTTACAATAAATTTACAGTTGTTCGGGTTTTGTCATCATTTGGGAATAAGTCGATGCTTTTTATGCTGAGAAAAGCATATGCAGTAGCTGCTATAGAGTCGGGTGAAGGAGAATTCAGAGTGATGGGCTGGAGGGACATAGAGGGCGCGTAGGGGATTTCGAGTATTCGATATGTTTTCGAGGTGTATAAACATTCTAAGGCTGAAAGTGTATTCGGATCTTAGGATATTAAAAAAGCCCTTTATAAGAGCTTTTTTGATGAGCGGAAAGCATGACTACTTTCCGATAGCACATAAAACTAAACGGCTCGATCACTATTGCTATTGCCAACCGTGCTTTTGCTGGATTTGTGGTAGAGCTTAAGTGCCAATAACGAACCCCACAACAAAACTTGTCCCCAGAGTAATGTCCATTGAGATGCCACCTCTTGCCAAGATGCACCCATCTGATCAAGTGCTAAGAAACCTTGGATAGCCGGTGTGCTTGGGAACAGCTGTGATAATAGCACTAACCATTCGGGCATCATTTCAACTGGCCAGATAAAACCTGAAGAGAAGATCAGTGGCATTGAACTGATTAACACTACAACCGTGACTAGCTCTCTTCGTGGCACTAACTCACCAATAAAAATCCCGATCAAACAACTGGCCAGTAAGAAGGGCA
Source organism: Vibrio sp. 10N.261.51.A4 (assembly GCF_041471945.1). Taxonomy (NCBI): domain Bacteria; kingdom Pseudomonadati; phylum Pseudomonadota; class Gammaproteobacteria; order Vibrionales; family Vibrionaceae; genus Vibrio; species Vibrio sp. 10N.261.51.A4. Next base: position 43,036 of record NZ_JBFRPJ010000057.1, on the reverse strand, counting down.
GAAGTAAGGTTAAGATCTGTGTTGTTGAGGCGAGCTGGTTTATCCCATACATCGAAAAGCTAGCGCCGAAATAGTACATCGACAACAGGTAATAAATGCCGACTAAGGTACAACAGCGGGCAAGCATCAGTTTCGCTGGAGAGGTCTTACTCCAGTAGCCAAATGTCGATTGAGCGTTTTGGGTTGCACCCACTAAACCAGAAGCCATGGCTAAGGTTTGTTGCAGGATCAACACAAAGACGGCTGGAACTACGTAATCGATGTATCCCATGCGACTATTAAACGTTGGTTTCAGGTTCAAGCTGAATGCACTGTAGCCTTTGGCTGCCGATTCTAAAGGCACACCTTCGACTAACAAATGGCTGACCTTAACTTGCGCAGCTAACGTACCACCGGCCTTGGCAAGCCCTTCAACAATGGTTCCGTAGACCAAAAAGTAAGAAGCATCACCAGCGTAAGAAAGTGTCGGGCTCTTACCGAGCAACAAGTCTTTATAGAAATCTTCTGGAATGACAAGGAATCCGCCAATCTCTTGGTTAAGCACGGCTTGTTTCGCATCGGCGATGGTGGAGTCTCGACGGACCAATTCGATCTGAGAGGTGGCATCCACCATACGCTCTAATTGATAGCTGCTTTGACTCTTATCCAAGTTCACAACCGAAGCTTTCAGTTGTTGAGGAACTTGGTTCGCGTAAGGCAATGGATACAAGAAGGAATAGAAGACCACACCACCAAATACCGTAAGAAGCACGACAGGGTTGCGCAATACCGCTAAGAGTTCTTGCTTGAGCAGTTGAGTAAAGCTCATCGTTTTACTCCTTGTTGTGCTGATGCTTCTGGCTGTGTTGACGGCGTTGTTTTTGCAGATATAGCTGCTTTTGTAGATGGATCTGCTTGTGCAGTTAGAGTTGATTGCGCCAAGTGTTTCTTAATTAGCAACATTACCACGAAAGCAGGAACTGCATACCACAACATAGAAGAGAGGCTGATCAAAGACTGTGCTGCGCTCACACCATAACTAGACTGCGCCGTTTGTACTTCGATGTAATGACTCACGGGCAATAAGCTTCTCCAAATTTGAGCAGCTGTATTCATATCTGTTACTGGAAAGGTAATACCCATGAACGCAAAGCTTGGTGCCGTAAATGCGCCAGCGAAACTCATCGCCCTTGCTGGATCAAGTGTTAAGAAGAAAAACAAACAACCCATAATGATACAACTGATCACGGTTAGCAGTTGGGCAATAGTCAATGCCACAAAGCTGCCGTTAAATGGCCAGTCTAAGAGCACATAGAACCAAAAACTAAACGCGATACCAAACATCAAAAACAAGACAAGGTAGGGCGTTAATGTTGATGCGAGTGACTTCATAGGGGCGTTGGATAACCAAGCGTGAAGCCCACGAGCTCTAACGTTCGCCGTCAAAACCAATATCGTGCCCACCACAATCATGATCTGCCACAGTGCAGGAATAACCGCAGACACCAAGAACTGTGCATAACTGGTGTTCTTGTTGAACAGCGGCGTGATCTGGCTTTGTACCGTTACTGCTTGGCCTAATGCGGATTGCACCGTGGTATCACCGTGTGACAGCTGTTTCACGACTTCAAGTTGCGCGTTAAAAGTCCCTTGAGCCTGCAGCAAGGCAGAGTTCACCAGCTTACCGATTAAGATAAATTGGCTGTTATAGAATACAGACACTTGCGGATTCAAGCCGAGCAGAAGGTCTCGGTCGAAGTGCCTTGGTATCACAACATAACCATAGATATCACGTTCGATCATCGCTTTCGCCGCATCACTCGCAGAGCTGTATTTCTGAGTGACTTGCAGCGTTGGTGACGCATCAACAAGGCGTGTGAACTGTTGCGAGATTTGACTGTGCTCAAGGTCGACAACTGCGACCGGTAAGTCACGAGCGATCCCTTGTGAAAAAATCAGCCAGATACTGGCAGCAAGCAGCAAAGGAATCCAAGTTAGGCAAGACAACAACCATTTGTCTTTGCGGACAATCGCCCACTGCCGAAGCAAGGTATTCTTCGCTCTATGATGCTCAGTTGATTGCGAGCCTCTAGATTGCGATCCAGTATATTGAGAGTTAGCAGACATAAGTCACCTAAAGCTCAACCACTAGGCTCATGCCCATACGCAGTGTTTCGCTCGTATCGACAGGGTGTGCTTCTACTTCAAAAGTACGTAAATCGAAGCCTTGTGCTGCGTCTGTTGAGCGCCAAGTTGCGAAATCACCCATTACGGCGATGTGAGTTACTTGGAAAGTTAATGATTTATCCAGAGCCGGTAGGTACGCCTCAAACTGGCTGCCTTTCTCGAAATGCTTAAGCATGTCTTCACGAACATTGAGCACAGCCCAAGCATCCTTGGTGTCGATAACAGTCACAACAGGGAAGCCTTGTGGTGCAAGTTCTCCACTGCTCAATAGAACCTGAGAGACTTCGCCATTAAACCAGCTGTGGATCTGTGTGTCTTTTGCGTAAGCTTCAACTTCTGCTACCGCACCCGCTGCCATTAACGCTTTTTGAGCGGCGGCCACTTTGGTTTCGTCACGCGCACCTTCTTGCGCTAATTGATACATTTGGAATGCAGCGCTTTCGGTGTACTTCGCCGCTTGCCACTGTGTTTTGGCTTCATCACGCTTCTGCTCGGCAACCACACCATCGTTGTAAAGGTTGTTTACACGTTGGTAGGTTTTGTCCATCAGATCGGCAGCTGCTTTGGCTTTCAACCATTGGTCTTTAGCCGCTTGGATCTGTTGAGTACGCGCGCCATTCTCTGCTTCTTGTGCTAATGCACCAGCGGCTTTCTGACCAGCTTTTGCTTGCTCTAGCTTCGCATCAATCTCAGGGCTTAGTAGAGAGAAGATCAATTCGCCTTTTTCAACCGAATCGCCTTTGCGCACGAATATTTCATCAATTCTGCCAGGTACTTTCGATGAGATGCTGTATTGCTGCACATCGATTTGACCTTGAAGCTTAACCGGCTGAGGTTGATAAGCTTGATAGAAACTGTATCCGACCCAGCCAATAACGCCGATACCAACTAAAGATAGAAGAAGGGGCTTAATAGGTTTCATGAATTATCCTTTTGACTGGCTAACGGTGTCTGTTTTTGAGTCGAAATCAGACGGAACAGAGGAGGTTAAGTAACTGGAGTAAGCATTCATTTCGCTGGTTAGCGCTAACAGCTTGTTGAGAGAGATTAGGTATTTGAAGCGAGCAGCAGATTGCTGGGTTTTAATGCTCGCAAGATAAAGCTCGGCATCAACTACTTCTAATGAGTTAGATAACCCTTGTGTGAAGGCTTTTTTACGAAGTAATAGGTTTTCCTGAGCTAAAGACAAGCTCGAGTTTAGGCCTTGAACCTCTTCAATGGCTTGGTTTGCTTCAAGGTAAGTCTTTTGTACCAACACGGTTAAGTCTTGCTTAGCTTGTGACTTAAGGAATTGAACCTGTGATACGGCACTGTGAGCCGCAGCGACTTTGTCGGAACGGCCAGAGGTATCAAGCAGTGGCACATTCACACCAATGCCAACCAACCAATCGGGTTTCATTTCACTGGCTAGAGAGTCATCTTCATACAGGCTGTAATCACCATAAAGGTAAACCTCTGGGTAGTATTTACCTTTCTCGGCTTTAATTAAGCTGCTTGCTTGTTTCTCTTTTGCATCAAGAATCTTAAGGCCGGGGTAGGTCATGAGTGTCTGGTCAATGAACACGTCCATATGAGGCAGGTTCTTATTGATAAACAGTTGTTCAGAGGGTTCTACACTTTCATTTTGACCAAGGATTTGGGTCAACGCCAATTGCGCAATTTTAAGATCGTTCTGAGCTTTCGTGCGCTCTACAATCGCTTTATCTAAAGAAGCATCGGCTTGTAGGCGTTCTACTCGGGCGATTTGTCCTTGCTGTTCAAGCTTGATGGCGAAATCACGATGCTGAGTTAAGCCTGCTTCAACGGCTTGACGCGTTCTCACCACGTCTTCCGCTAAGATCACCGAGAAGTAATACTTACTTAAGTCTTCGTAGCGAGCTTGTTTCTCCATCAACAGTTGGCTTTGCGCTTCTTCGCTTTTACCTTCAGCGGCATTTTGCGCAGCGGTTATTCGACCACCAGTGAAGATAGGCCACACAGCACGAATGGAAGAGCTAAAGATGTCTTGTTCGGTAATGGTTGAGGTGATGCCACCTAACTGAGCTAAGAAGGGAGCAAATGCTGGATTTACGCCGCTTAAGCTGTCACCGAACTGTTCACCATTAATCGTCACATCACTATCAAGGTGCGTGTAGTTAGCCCCTAAGGTAATAGAAGGTAGATTAAGGCTACTTGTTGAGTTCTGAAGGTGTTGATAACGTTCAACGTTGGCTTGTTGAGCCGCAAGTGAGTTGTTGTTTTCTTGCAATATTTGCCACGCTTCAGAAAAAGTGAGCGGAGCTGCATAGCCTGGCGAAGCCATAGTGCCGAGAAGCATACTGGCGATCGCAAGGTATCGGAATTTTGGTTTGGTCATCTGCATTAAATACCAATTAGAGTATTAACTCTAATGTTAACAGGGCGATAGTCATTTGTCTTGAATAGATTGTCTCATATGAATAGAAATTTTCATAACTCGTTAATCAAGTGTAAATAAGATTGAGTGACGTGAATATCAAAGATAAATGAAACTTAAAAAGCACGCATAAGCGTGCTCTTTAAGTTCAGTATAGAAGTGTTTTTACAAAATGAAGTGGCTTATTTAAAGCTAGGACAATGGTGATCGGCGCGCCATACCAATTGTCTTGAACCTTGCATTGTTTGTAATAAATCTCTCCCTGACATTTGCGGGAATGCTAACAATACCTTGAGATCGAGTGGGGAGGTGCCATCTTTCTCATAGGCTCTTACGTGAGTAAAAGTCGATTGTAAGTGTTTGAACAGCATAGTCTTAGTAAGACAAATTCCAAAGTTATCGCGTTTCATTGCCTTGTTTCCTTTTCAACAATGTTTATACGTTATGTTTGTTATCCTGTTTCTATTGGACGTTGCCACTGACTGATCGATACCTCCTGCTCATCAATGTTTTATTATTGGGTGATGCTTTTATCAGTCACCTCTTCGTTGTCTGGCTAGCCGAGTTTGAAATAGCGATGGATGAATAGGGGAGAATACTTAATCCGTTTGTTCATCATTCGTAACGGCGAGCGTGCAACTTTTAGTTATAGATACGTCCAGCGAGCGAAGGGTTGTTGCTATTTTGTTAATCGAAGTTTCGATTCAAAGCGCGGTCTGAAAATCATGACCTATGGCTTAGCAACAATAAACTTCTTCATATGCAACCATTATAATTGTATTTATTTTAAACAACCTAAAAAACACCTAAAAGCTTAGTGATCTAGCTCAATATTTATTCGTTTATTTTGGTTTTTAAGCTAATCAGTCCTAAAAATGAACGATTAATCGAGATGAACAACGTAAAGGATTATCAATTAACAATCTGCTCAATTATTTAGTTGAGTAGCAGTCACAAATTCACGCCCCTAGAAAGGTCATGCGATTAACTTGGTGTTAACATTGATCGTCTAACACTAGGGACGGTGGAATATGAAATGGAGCAGTATCAGTTTCCGTAAAAGGTTACTGATTATCATGACGGTCACTGGCCTCGTTGAACTTTTGATTCTTGCAGCTGCTGGTTTTTACTACATCAAACAATCTCAAGAACAAGAGATGGGTTTGAAAGCGTTAGGTGTTGCTGAATTTCTATCTGAATCGCCGCTTGTCACCAGCATTATTCAAGAAAATGGAACGTTGGACCCTAATGGCGTTCCCTACGTTTTGTCTGAAGAAACCCAAGTTAAATTTCGTAACCTTACTCAGCTCATTGGCGCGGCGTTTATCGTTGTTGGAGATGATAAAGGTATCCGCCTGATTCACCCTTATGATGACAGGCTCGGTAAACCCATGCGTGGTGGCGATAACCAAAAAGCATTGGTATTGGGCGAGTCTTATGTGTCGACAGCCAAAGGATCGCTGGGTTTTTCAGTTCGTGGTAAATCCGCGGTAAAAGACACCCAAGGTACCGTTATTGGTGTGGTGTCAGTTGGTTACTTATTGGATTCTTTACAAGATCGAATCGAACCTTACTTAGCCTTTTTGATTGTGATGGCGTTGCTGGTGGTTGCGGTCAACGCTTTGATTTCGAGTTATGTATCTCGCCGTTTTCAACGCGCTATTTTGGGCTTTGAGCCTGAAGAGATAGGCCGGTTGTATGTTGAGCTAGATGTAACCATGAGTACCGTGAAAGAGGGCATTCTGAGCATCGATAAGCACGGCATTTTACGTTCAATTAATAAGAGTGCCTGCGATATTTTATCGATAGACAGGGATAAAGCACTCAATCAACAGCGCCTTTCTGATGTATTGCCAGGCAGTGATTTAGAACAACTGCTATCAACCGGCGACACCGACCACGATGTTGAGTTGTATTTAAACAATAAGCGAATCATTGCTAACCGAAGCCCGATTATAGTGGCAGGTGAGGTGGTCGGGGCGGTATCGAGTTTCCGATTACGAGATGAAATCAACGATTTAACAGACCAGCTCTCACAAACCAAAGAATATGCTGATCTACTGCGTTCACAAACCCACGAGCATCAAAACAAGCTCAACACCATCAGTGGCTTGATTCAGATGGGCGAGCTGGACTCTGTTCAACAATTGATTGGTCAAGAAACCGCTCATTACCAGAGCTTAATTGAGTTCTTAAGAGAGACGGTGAAAGACCCTCTTATTGCAGGCATGCTTTTAGGCAAAACAGAGCGAGCTCGAGAGATTGGGTTAGAGCTTAAAGTGGAAAAGGGATCAAGGCTTGAAGCTCTGCCTAGCTGGTTAAACGCGGATGACGTTGTCACAATTCTTGGCAACCTGATTGATAACGCCTTTGACGCCACCATGACGGCGATTAAGCAAGAGGGTCAAATTGCGCCAGCGCGTCGGGTTATTGAAGTTTCAATCAGTGATTTTGGTAATGAAATTATCGTAGAAGTAGAAGACAAAGGGTGCGGTTTGCCGAAAGAGTTGGCGACCAAAGCACTCACCGAAAAAGGCGTATCGAGCAAAGCGAAGCAAAATCGTGGTGTGGGTTTGTATCTGATAAAGCAGCTGGCAGACCGATATCAAGGGCAGCTTGAAATGGTCGACAACCACGATTTTGGCACGCGAATGACGGTTTATCTGCCAAAAGAAGAACAATAATTAAGCACGAAACGATCTTGCGAAGATCATCGTGACGGAAAAAGCATGGTTAAAGGAAGAACATAAATGAACGCAATCACGAGAGTCATGGTCATTGAAGATGATATTGCGATTGCAGAGCTACACCATCGTTATTTAGAACAGATGGGTGGCTTTGACGTGGTCGGCATTGCCACCACACAGTCTGAAGCGCTCATGCAACTGGACATCTTAAAACCTGATTTGGTGTTATTGGACGTGTACCTGCCGGACGGGTGTGGGCTCGATATTCTTAATCACGTAAGAGGGAGCAATCAAGGCTGCGACGTTATCTTGATTACTGCTGCTCGGGATGTGGATACGCTGCAGCAGGCAATGCGCGGGGGAGTGGTGGATTACCTATTAAAACCAGTCATGTTTCCTCGTTTGGAAGCAGCACTGAAGAAGTATCAGTCACAGTTACAAGAGTTCGAAAGCGTGTCTGATTTGAACCAAGGTTTGGTTGATAAGATGCTGCAAGCCAATGCCAAAGCGGACTCAGGAAAAGTATCAACCTTGCCCAAAGGAATTGATGGCGTAACGTTGGATAAGATCAGAGCCATTTTTCAGCAAGCTGATGCCGTTAATATTACCGCCGATGAAGCCGGAGAACGAATTGGTGCTAGCCGAACCACCGCCAGACGCTATTTAGAATTTTTGATTACCACTGGTGAGTTAGTCGCAGACTTAAATTACGGTACCGTAGGTCGCCCGGAGCGCTGCTACAACAAAGCGCAAAGATAAACACGACACCATCAAAATAAATATAAAGCCAGTTGAATAAGCTGGTTTTACCTTTTTCTCCCTTTCCTATTGCTCACTCCACCGACCAGATACCGTTCTTTCTTGACTACACTGTTTGAGAATGCCGATTTGCTTCACCCGTGGGTTAAATGAACGGAACTATCGATTAGAATTTGTTCGAAATGAGTCAATATTTAATCGATTGCTTTCACAGTGGTTGATGTAAATCAAATAGTCATAGACAATACTGTCCCGAATAGAGGTGATAGCTTTCACCCTCGTTTACCAAACGCATTCTCAAATTTAATAGGCGCTTACTATTGATGTAATAGTTAAGACCTATTATCTATTTTCGTATGTCGCTGATACCTTTGGCGAATACTAAAAACCTTGTTTTTATAGGAAAGATGATGGTAATACCTGAAAACAGCAGCATCGTTATTTTTGGTGCGTCGGGAGATCTAACTTACCGCAAGTTAATTCCTGCTCTATACCACCTGTATGCTAGCAATCAACTACCAGAATCCTTTGCGATTCTTGGAGTGAGCCGTACTGAGTACAGCGATGAGTCTTACCGTGAGAAGCTGAAGAAGTCTCTTCAGGAAATGGAAAAAACTGAACCAGAGACGCTGAATGCATTTATTGAACATCTGCATTACCAAGCGATCAATACTTCAGATGTAGACGACTATGCTCGTTTAGCACAACGTCTAGACAAGCTTGAGCAAGACTACCAATTCGAAAACCATAACACATTGTTCTACTTGGCAACCCCGCCAAGCCTATACGGTGTGATTCCAGCAAACCTTGCTGCGCATGGCCTTAACGATGAATCGAACGGCTGGCGTCGTCTGATCATCGAAAAACCATTTGGTTACGACTTAGCATCAGCTCAAGCGTTGGATGAAGAGATCCATCATCACTTCCAAGAACACCAGATCTACCGTATCGACCATTACCTTGGTAAAGAGACGGTTCAAAACCTTCTAGTGCTTCGTTTCTCAAACGCGATGTTTGAACCACTGTGGAACCGTAACTTCATTGAATACGTTGAAATCACAGGTGCTGAGTTCCTTGGCGTTGAAGAGCGTGGCGGATACTACGACGGTTCTGGCGCAGTTCGCGACATGTTCCAAAACCACCTGCTGCAAGTGCTAGCGATGGTAGGTATGGAGCCGCCTGCACAAATTAACGCTGATTCTATTCGTGATGAAGTGGTTAAAGTGCTTCAGTGTCTGAAACCATTAGAAGAAGATGATCTGCGTAAAGACTTAGTATTAGGTCAGTACACAGCATCAGATGTTCGTGGTCAGCACCTACTAGGTTACCGTGAAGAGCATGGTGTAGCGGATGATTCTCGTACCGAGACTTACATCGGCTTGAAAGCTCACATCAATAACTGGCGTTGGAATGGTGTTCCTTTCTACGTACGTACAGGTAAACGCTTACCAACACGTGTGACTGAAATCGTGATTCACTTTAAGAACACGCCACACCCAGTATTTGGTCAAGATGCACCAGAGAACAAGCTGATTATCCGCATCCAACCGGATGAAGGTATTCAGATGAGCTTTGGTTTGAAAGAGCCAGGCGCAGGCTTCAAAGCAAAAGAAGTGAAAATGAACTTCTCTTACTCTGACTTGCCTGAAACTCAGATGCTGACGGCTTATGAGCGTCTTCTTCTTGATGCACTGAACGGTGATGCGACTCTGTTTGCACGTACCGATGCGGTAGAAGCATGTTGGAAGTACGTTCAACCAATCTTAGACTTCAAGCAAGATCCTCAAGCACTGTTTGGCTATGCTTGTGGTACTTGGGGCCCACAGGAAGCAGATGAACTTCTGCAACGTGATGGCCGCGCATGGCGTTTCCCATGCAAAAACTTAACAGACACGGATTACTGCGAACTATGATCAATCACAAGATCTTTGCAACGCCTGAACTGGTTGTTGAAAACCTAGCAAATGAAATGAAAGCATACAGCGAGCAGGGCAAACCTGTTCACATTTCACTGTCTGGTGGCAGCACGCCAAAAATGCTTTTCAAACTTTTAGCACAGGCGCCATACGCGGAAGGTATTCAATGGAATAACCTTCACTTCTGGTGGGGCGACGAACGTTGCGTTGTACCAGACGACGCTGAAAGCAATTTCGGTGAAGCAAACGCGCTCTTATTTTCAAAACTAAAAGAGTTTACTCAAGTAAACCTTCCTGCTGAAAACATCCACCGCATCCGTGGTGAGGATGAACCAAAAGCAGAAGCAGAGCGTTTCGCAAAAGAGATGGCAGACGTAATCCCAACAGAAAACGGCACGCCTGTATTCGATTGGATTCTGCTTGGTGTTGGCGCAGACGGTCACACAGCTTCACTATTCCCGGGCGCAACCAACTACCAAGATGAGAACCTGTCTGTACTGGCTTCTCACCCTGAGTCTGGTCAAATCCGTGTTTCTAAAACCGCAAAAGTTTTAGAAGCAGCAAAACGAATCAGCTACCTAGTACTGGGTGCAGGTAAAGTTGAGATCGTTAAAGAAATTCATACTACTCCTGCTTCAGAGTTGCCTTACCCGGCAGCGAAAATCCAGTCTAAAACTGGCGAGACAGAGTGGTTCCTAGATTCAAATGCAGCAAGTGCTATCGCATAAGTGCGAATAGCCGCAAGGAGATATAAATAATGAAAGGTGATATCGGTGTAATTGGCCTAGCAGTAATGGGTCAGAACCTTATCCTAAACATGAACGACCACGGCTTCAAAGTTGTGGCTCATAACCGTACTGCTGCTAAAGTAGACGAGTTCCTAGAAGGCCCAGCTAAAGGTACTAACATTGTTGGTGCTTACTCTCTAGAAGAGCTAGTTGAGAAGCTAGAAGCGCCACGTAAAGTGATGCTTATGGTTCGTGCTGGTGACGTTGTAGACACGTTCATCGAAAATCTAATCCCACTTCTAGACGAAGGCGACATCATCATTGATGGTGGTAACACTAACTACCCAGACACTAACCGTCGAGTAGCGCATTGTCGTGAGAAAGGCATCCACTTCATCGGTACTGGTGTATCTGGTGGTGAAGAAGGTGCTCGTTTCGGTCCTTCAATCATGCCAGGTGGTGCGGCTGAAGCTTGGGAAGCGGTTAAGCCAATCTTCCAAGGTATCTCGGCAAAAACTGACGCTGGTGAGCCTTGCTGTGACTGGGTTGGTAACGACGGTGCTGGTCACTTCGTTAAGATGGTACACAACGGCATCGAATACGGTGACATGCAGCTTATCACTGAAGCATACCAGTTCATGAAAGATGGCCTAGGTATGTCTGCTGACGAGATGCAAGCAGTATTCGCTGACTGGAACAAGACTGAGCTAGACAGCTACCTAGTTGAAATCACTGCTGACATCCTTGGCTACAAAGATGAAGACGGTGAAGCGCTAGTTGAGAAGATCCTAGACACTGCAGGCCAAAAAGGTACGGGTAAGTGGACGGGTATCAACGCACTAGACCTAGGTATCCCACTAACACTGATCTCTGAGTCTGTATTCTCTCGTTGCCTGTCTGCTCTTAAAGACCAACGTGTTGAAGCTGAAGCTTTGTTTGAGAAGACAATCACTCCAGTTGAAGGCGACAAGCAAGAGTGGGTTGATGCACTACGTCAAGCTCTACTGGCTTCTAAGATCATCTCTTACGCTCAAGGTTTCATGCTAATGCGTGAAGCGTCGAACGAAAACGGCTGGGACCTAAACTACGGTAACGTAGCGCTAATGTGGCGTGGTGGTTGTATCATCCGTTCTGCATTCCTAGGCAACATACGTGATGCGTACGAAGCAAACCCAGACATCGCGTTCCTAGGTTCTGACGAGTACTTCAAAAACATCCTACAAGGCAGCCTAGTGGCATGGCGTAAAGTAGCAGCGAAATCTCTAGAGTCTGGTATCCCAATGCCATGTACGATTTCTGCGCTATCTTTCCTAGACGGTTACACAACTGCACGTCTACCAGCGAACCTGCTTCAAGCTCAACGTGACTACTTCGGTGCTCACACTTACGAGCGTACTGACCGTCCACGTGGTGAATTCTTCCACACAAACTGGACTGGTACAGGCGGCGATACTGCTTCTACAACTTACGACGTATAATCGTTAGTTAGAATCAGTAGAGAACAAATTTGTTCTTTCAGCTGCAAACTAGAAAACAAAAGGATGCCTCAGTGGCATCCTTTTTTGTTGGTTCACGTTCTCTTACTTGGGCCTGAATAACAAAGGTGCCATAGTTTAAGCTGTCATTAAATGCGGCTGAGCATCGTCATTGTATTGCTCCCGAATTGCCATAAAGCCGTCTAGGTTTTGTTTAGGCGCTTCAACCCACTCTGGGTCAAACATTGAACCAGTGTTTGCTTCTATATAGGCCATCACCTCATTCAGTGACCAAGCGTGTTTATAGGCTCTTTTACTCATTAACGCATCGAATACGTCTGCCAGTTAATAGCGTATGCGCTATTGCTTAACTAAAGTGCTGTTAATGATGATCTGGACGTTAAATAACCATTTTAAAATTAAATGAAAAGATAAATAGGATAACGCACATGCTTTATGCCATCATAAAGACATAAACAAGGGCAATGGAAATAATGCCCAAATGATTGAGCTAGAAGCGGTCAGTGATGACGGTGTTCTAGAGTAAATTCAAGGCCTTTAGTTGCCTTGAAAAAGGTAATGTTATGACTGAAGAAGAAAGAATCGAACTGCAACAAAATAACCCGCTACACGGCTTAAAGCTTGAAACCATGATCACTGAATTAGTGGATCATTATGGTTGGGAAATTTTAGATGCGGCAATGCGTATGAACTGCTTTAACACTAAGCCTACAGTGGCAAGCGCAGTTAAATACCTGAAGAAAACCGAATGGGCTCGTGAGAAGGTTGAAAACTTCTACCTTTACCGTTTCAAGCGCATGCCTAAAGCATCGGACATCGAATACCAGATGCCTCCGCGTTCACGTACATTCCGCCATGGGCTAGAGCCTCGTGAGCCAATGGAACTAACGGTTGAGTCTATCCACGCTTCTCAAGCTAAAGCTGCGTCTGCATTTAAAGAGCGCCGCGGCGGTAACGGTCGTAACTTCCGTCGTTAATAAGAAGGCGTCGTTAGATAAGGCGTCGACGATTAGTACGCCTAATTAGATAAGCGAAAAACACAAAAGGAGCCTATGAGCTCCTTTTTTAATTCGTTCGATTTAAACCGTAAATGGCTAAGCTTCGCGGTTCTTTCTTTGATTCTTCCAAAGATCGGTGACATAAACGATTGCACTGATAAGTAAGAATAGCGCTGACACAGAAAACAGAGCGGGCATTTTTAGGATCCACGCGAATGTGGCAGCAAGAAAAGCGACAAAGCAAATGAGTCGACTTGATGACATGACATGACCGAGTTTAATGTTCATAACGCCTCCTAATGAAGTCTCACTTTCGACAGGAGAAGTATCCCACCCTTGGAAAAATAAAGGCTAAAAAACAGTCTAAATTGTTATCAAATTTACTAATTGAAGGACTCGTCTCACACATATCGACACGGTTATTTTATAAGTAATAAAATAGCGAGATAGGTAATGCGAGAGTCAGCTTTCCCGCTGTGTTTTCCAGTTAGAATTAGATTCAGTTTCGGGTTTAATTAGTGTCAAACCGACTTAGCATAAAACCTAGTTATTATAGAAAAAGTAAGCGGTGATTAAGAAACTCGCGATGATCACTGTATTACGAACATATTGTTGTGGGATGCGGCGAGAGACTTTTGCTGAATAATAACCACCAACCAATGTACCCAATAATACAGCCATGCCAGACGGCCAATTAATCGAACCATTTACGATAAAAAACACGATCGCTGCGAGGGAAGCACACGCGGACACGAGCAGTTTGATGCCATTCATCACGTTGATGTTGGTGTAACCAGCCAGCGCCAAATAGCTCAATGTCACAATGCCCAAACCTGCATTAAAATACCCACCGTAGATACAGACAATCAAAAGTAATAAAGCGGAAAAGAATGCGCCTGCGCTAGTGGCGTGCTTATGTTTTGCTGTAGCTTGTTTAAGCCATTTATTGAGCGTGCCGCCAAACGTGAAAAGCAGAGCAGCATACAGCAACAGCCAAGGGACAGATTGAGTGAACAGAGCTTCTGGTGTGTGCAGCAGTAAAAATGCCCCGATACCACCGCCAATCACACATAAAGCTATAGTCAGTTTTAGCTGCTTAGTACCAGATTGAATTTCGTGGCGCAGAGCGTAGGCTCCGCTAATGTATCCAGCACACGAAGCAAAGGTATTGGTCGCGTTGGCTGCTATTGGTGGAACGCCAGCAAATAACAAAGCAGGGAAAGTGATGAAGCTGCCGCCACCCGCAATGGAGTTAAGCACACCGCCAACCACCCCTGATAAGAATAGAATCAACCAATCCATAGTTTTAGAATCCAATACGTTAACTAACTGGTTACCTTACTTGAATTTGTTATGAATATCAGCGCCATGTGTGTTGTAAAGATAGGTTTGTGAGTTTGCTACCACCTTAGAGCTGTGGTTTTTTGAAATAGCTGGTACGAAAAAAGGAGTCTGAGGCTCCCTTTATTTCGTTTTGTTTTCTAGGCTAAGCCAAGTTTATACTTCAACAGGCTTTGCTCTAAAGCTCTTGAACAGCTTAACCAGAATAGGACTAGATAGAACCAATACCGCTAAAATAGTGAAGGTCATAGTGATAGGGCGTTCCCAAAGGAAGCTGAGTTCACCATCACTGATCATCAGTGCGCGTCTCAAGTTCTCTTCCATCAAACCACCTAATATGAAGCCAAGCAGTAACGGTGCGAGCGGGAAGTTGGCCAGCCTTAACGCTATCGCCGCCATTGCCACAATTAGCATCACAAACACATCCATCGTGTTGAAAGACACCAAGTACACGCCTGTGATTGAGAAGAAAATGATCATTGGCAGTAGTACCGTTCTTGGTACCGCTAGCAGTTTAGAGATATATGGGATCAACGGTAGGTTTAAGATAACCAGCACGATGTTGCCAAAGTACATCGAGATAATCACCGACCAAAATACGTCTGGGTGATCAACGAACAAGCGAGGACCCGGCTGAATACCGTAGGCAATCAATGCACCAAGCATAATTGCTGTAGTACCAGAGCCCGGAATACCGAGTGTTAACAGCGGTACAAATGAACCACTTGAAGCTGCATTGTTTGCTGATTCAGGAGCCACAAGACCACGAATACTGCCTTTACCGAACTCTTTCTGCTTGTCTTTTGGCGCGAGGCTACGCTCCATACCGTAACTTAGGAATGCCGCAATAGTGGCACCTGCGCCCGGTAGAACACCGGTAAAGAAACCGAGAATAGAAGATCGAATTGAAACTGGTGCCACTTCTTTGAACTCTTCTTTGGTGACCTTCATGCTACCAATATCCGACATCTTTTGGCTTTCTTCCGCGCTGGTGTCTTGCTCTGGTTTTAGAATACCCATTAAAGTCTCACCTAAAGCGAAGGTTGCCATAGCAAGAAGTAGGAAACTAAAGCCATCCATCAGGTCTGTTAGACCAAACGTGAAACGCTCAACACCAACGCCTTTGTCGATGCCAACAGTAGACAGCATCAAACCAAGAATGGTCATCATCCATGCCTTGATTACCTGACCTGGGCCCGCAAACGCCGCTACTGCCGATAAACCTAACAACATCAATGCGAAGTAGTCTGAAGACTGGAAGCTCAATGACACGCTGGCTAAAGCCGGAGCCGCAATCAAAAGCATGATTGCCGAAAGTGTGCCACCAGTGAAAGAAGAGTAAGCCGCGAGTGCAAGTGCTTTACCCGCTTGGCCTTTTTGTGCCATCGGGTAGCCATCGAATGCGGTTACTACCGTTGAAGAACAACCTGGAGCGTTGATTAATATTGATGACGTCGAGCCACCAAATACAGCGCCATAGTACACACCAGCCATCAAGATTAGGCCAGAAGAAGGGTCTAGGCCGTATGTAATCGGGATCATCAACGCGATTGCTGAAATTGGACCTAACCCCGGTAGCATACCGATGAAGGTACCCACGAAACAGCCCACAATTACCATCATGATGTTCATTGGCATCACAGCGGTAGAAAGTCCTTGTAAAATTCCGTCTAACATAATGTTATCCCTACCAAAGAGTGAAGATTAAACCAGGCTCTAGGTAGATATCTAAGCCTTGAGTTAATAAAAGAAAGAACGCGATAACGAAAGGAAACGACGCGCCAAATAAAACAGTTTTGCGGCGCTCACCCAACAGGTAAAAGCCTGCAAGTAAGAAGAAGCTGGTTGCTAAAACAAAGCCAAGATAAGTCAGCCCAACACCGTACAGTGCCATTAACACCAAGAAGCCAATCAGCAGTTTCCAGTTCAGCGGCGTAGTGTCGCATGTAACTTTTTTATCCGGCTGTCCGGTTATAAGCAGGATCAACGAAAGGCCAATGCCGATAAACGTTAGCAGGATAGGTAAGGTTCTTGCTGTGAAGGGTTCGTACTCGTCACCGGGGAACAAAGGAATCAGCGTGGTTTGATAGCCGTAGCACAAGCTCGCCAGCATAAAGATCATGGCTCCGATGCGATCCTTCGAAAGCAAAGATTCCTTACTCAGAAATTTGGTTGGTAAGTCCGACATATCCAACTCCATTTGGGGTGGTATAAAAAGTAAAAAAGCCGCACATGAGCGAGTTAATGAAGAATGTCTGGGATCACTAACCAAAGGTGAGCGAATTACATGACTTGGTTAAGTCACTTGCTTCTACAACGAATCAGCAAGCTTTAGCAATACACTACGAATAAACAAAGGAGTTTTAGTTAACTCATGTACGGCGAAACAGGAAAGAGTAAGAGGGCACAAAGACCCTCTCTGGTTGTTGGTTACTTCAAGAAACCAAGCTCACGCATTAGATCGCCCATCTGTTTTTCTTGGTCTTCTAGGAAGGCGTAAAAATCTTTGTCAGCTTTGTAGTTGTCGATCCAACCGTTACGGTCACGAACCACTTGCCACTCATCGGTTTTGTACATTTTGCCAAGAGCTTCGTTCCACTCGTCGATTTTTGCTTGGCTTGTACCCGGTGCCGCAAAGAAACCACGCCAGTTAGCAAATACTGTCTCGTTGCCGTATTCAGTCAGTGTTGGGATGTTAGGCGCAGCGTCAAGACGCTTTGGAGCCGTCACAGCAAGCACTTTTACTTGGCCAGACTTAGACATCTCTAGTACTTCACCAAGGCCCGTTGAAAGCAGCTGTGTTTCGCCAGAAAGCAGTGCCGCCATCGCTTTACCGCCAGCATCGTAGGCAATGTAACGCACTTTCTTCGCATCAAAACCTTCGCCTTTGAACGCTGCCGCAACCACAAGGTGATCCATGCTGCCACGGGCTGAACCGCCAGCAATTTTCACTTTACGTGGGTTGGTTTCGAACTCTTTAACGACGTCTTCCCAAGTGTCGTACTTAGAATCCGCAGGAGCGACGATTGCGCCGTAATCGGCAATGGTTGCTGCTACCGGAGTTAGGTCACGGAAAGATTGAGGGAAGATACCTGTTAGTGAACGAACAACGATAGGCGTTGAGTTCACCATTAGCGTGTCTTCTTGGCGTTGTGCTGTTTCGATTAGGTGAGCAATCGCTTTACCGCCACCGCCACCAGACAGGTTTTGGAAAGAGACATTTTCTACGATGTCTGATTTCACCAATACATCACCCGTACCACGAGCTGTCATATCCCAACCACCACCAGCGCCGCCAGGGATTAGGAAGTGGATTTTTTCTACGTCAGCAGCAAAAGTGTTGAAAGAAAAGGTTGCTGCGATGATAGAAGCCGCAAGAGTAGGTTTCAGTGCCTTGAACATGGTTCACGTTCCTTATGTAGGGGATCTCTTCAATGGAGAGAAACTTATGTTTTATTTCCAGCTACTAAACAGATGAGTAGGATATTGCTTAGCAGATGAAGCTAAAGTTAACGGTGTGTTAATGAAATGTCTGTAATGCGGCGATATTGAGAATAAAGAACATTGGATTAATATTGTTCATAAAGTTCACGGTAACGTGTTTTTGTCCATTTACTGTTGAATGATATCTGGATTCTAAAATCGTAGTTATTGTCTCAGAATGATTGAATTCATTGACAAAGGTTGGATTTAACTAGCGTTTTCTACTCGAGTGCATTGGTTGTTGGTCTATATTGTTAGATGTGACTACGATAACTATTTCTGCAAAAGAGTCAGGTGTATAGAGGTGTTAGATTTTAGATGTGGAATAATGAGTTACTATAGTTGATATGCAACTTAAGCGGTATTGATTGCGCTAGGCTGTTAACTTTGGAGTTGGCGATTATTCAAGGATGAAATAATGGCATTAAAAAAAATTTCGTTACGCTTTACCGTTGGAACAATGTTCATACTCGCGACTGTGCTAACGGCTGTGGTTGCGGTCTCTCTTCAATACTACTTCAGTAAAAAAATGGCGACGGAGAATACTCTGTCAAAGTTGACGATGGTATCTCATGACCTGAGTGATTATATCGGCGCGATTGACTCTGACGCAGCCAACACCGCGCGTTTACTTGCTACAGTGAAACGATCTATCAGTAACAAAATATCGAAAGAAGAGTCGCGTAGTATTCTTTCTGAAGCCATTAAAGATAACCCTCTCTTTTATAGTATTTACATTGGCTCATCCGATGAAAATTTCTTCCAAATTATTAACCTAGAATCTGCCCCTGTCGTTAGAGAAAAAATAGGAGCACAACAAACGGATCGTTGGGTTGTGGTTGAGATTCAAAATATAGGGCAGGAGCGAGTCCGGACAACGAAATACTTTGACCAAGAGTTTTCCCTCAGAAGCTCAACTACGGAGCAGAGCAACTACTTTCCAACGACCAGGCCTTGGTATGTTGCTGCCAATGTTCTGTCGGTCGAAAAAACTCAGCCATATCTTTTTCAGCATTTACAAATTACCGGACAAACTTATTCTTTAGCGTTTGAGTCGAAAATCGAATCTGAAATTCAACATGTGATTGGTATTGATATTGTGCTGTCTTCTTTGGCTAACAAATTATCAGGTACGGCGCTTGGATTAGCAGAAGATAGTAAGGTTGAGTCTTTCTTATATTCGAAATCGGGTAACATTATTGCGTCTAACCTCAAGGTTAATAATCAGGAATCGGAGTTTGATGTATCAAAACTGATGCTATCATCTGAGCAAAAAGCCTTGGTTAATGATACTCCTCCGCTTTTAGTGTCTAATCAAAATGATTGGGGGCCGATGGACTTTTCAGTGGCGGGAAAACCAAACGGCTATGCGATAGACCTTCTTAAAATGATTGGTGAGATGACAGGGATCAGGTTTGAATTTGTTAATGGTTTCTCTTGGGGCGAGCTTGTCAGTAAGTTTCAAGAAGGAAGTATTGATGGCCTGCAATCGGTTCAAAATTATAAAAATAATGGCATAGATGGCCTATACACGACTCCAATTTATGAATTGCCATTTTCTATCGTGACAAGGGTCGGCGCGAAGGTTGTCACTAATTATGCCGAGCTTGAGGATAAAAAAGTGGCCATTTTATCTGGGCGGTCAATTATTCCTAAGCTAAGGGAAGACTTTCCGAATATTGATTTAGTTGAGTTTGAAAACCTAGAGTCCGCATTTGATTCAATTGAAAGCGGAGAGAACTTTGCATTCTTAGACGCTGAACCCGTACTCTCGTTTGCATTAGATAGGTTTTTCCAACCAGGCCTTGTTGTAAATGGGGCTCTAGAAGATCTAAAACAGAACTACTCAAATCAATTCCATTTGGTGTTGCAGAGCAAGCATAAGCAATTGCTTCCAATTATTGACAAAGCTATCGGCAGGTTAAGTGATGAACAACTTGATACCTTAGCGAAAAAGTGGCTCCATGATACCGGCTTTAATACGAATACGACGGTTCCTTATATTGAACTTTATGATTTGACTAAGGAAGCAACGGTTGAAGGCAGTATGGTAAGGGTAGAGTTGAATGGCGAGATCAAACATCTCTATTTAAAGAAAATAGACACGGGCGAACACTACTCTGAGTATTTTGCGGTATTGATTCCCGAATCTGAAGTCTTCAGTACAGTCAATAAACGTCTAGCAACCTCTGTTGGTGTAACGGTGTTACTGATGAGTTTGACGTTGCCTATTGCTTGGGCTTTTGGTGCGCCGATAGTGCATCCAATTCGCCAATTAGAGGAAGAGACTCATAAGGTTAAGCTGCGTGATTATGACAACGTGACAATTCTTGATACTCGAATCAAAGAAGTGTGGGAATTATCTGTTGCCGTAAAAGATATGGCTATGGAGATTAAACGACATGAACAGATGCAAGAGGCGTTTGTTGAGTCGTTTATCAAGCTCATCGCTCAAGCGATCGATGATAAGTCCGCTTATACGGCAGGGCATTGTAATCGTGTACCAGAACTCGGCTTGATGTTGGCTGACGCGGCTGAACAATCACAATCTGAGCACTTCAAAGACTTTGAGTTTAAAAATGATGACGAACGCCGTGAGTTTAGAATTGCGGCTTGGCTTCATGATTGTGGCAAGATCACGACACCGGAACACATCGTCGATAAAGGTACGAAGCTAGAAGCGAACTACAACCGAATCCACGAGGTGAGAACTCGTTTTGAAGTACTTTGGCGTGATGCGGAAATCACTGCTTTGAGAAAACAACTTGAAGGTACTCTATCAACGCAACTGATAGCCGATGAGCTTGCGGCAACGAAACAGCAGCTACAAGATGACTTTGCCTTTATCGCGACATCGAACGTTGGTGGTGAATTCATGAGTGAAGACAAAGTCGCTCGTATTCGCTCGATAGCTGAGACGACCTGGACGCGTCATTTTGATGATCAACTTGGTCTATCACCGATAGAGGCAATGAATCGAGAGCCGAGTTCAAGTTTACCAGCCACAGAACCACTTTTGAGTGATAAGCCAGAGCACATAGTGAAAAGAGATAGGCCGTTAGAATTTGACCCGAAACATCAAATTAAAATGGATGTGCCTGAGCACTTATACAACCTAGGCGAAGTCTACAATCTGAGTATTGCACGCGGTACATTGACTGCTGAAGATAGATTTAAGATAAACGAGCACATGCTTGGCACGATTAAGATGCTTGAGAACCTGCCATTCCCGAAAGAGCTAAGTCGTGTTCCTCGCTATGCTTCGACGCATCATGAAACACTCAAAGGTACGGGATATCCAAGGAAGCTGACTGGTGATGACCTTTCAATCCCAGAACGTATTCTGGTGATCTCCGATATTTTTGAGGCGTTAACTGCTGCGGATAGGCCTTATAAGAAGGCGAAGCCAATCAGTATTGCTGTCGACATCATGTACAAAATGGCGTTGGACGAGCATCTCGATATCGAACTGTTTAGATTGTTCTTAACCAGCGGTACTCACCTGCGTTATGCAGAAGAGTATCTCAAACCGGAACAAATTGATTTCGTTGATATCGGCAAATACCTAGATGTTACTCGTCAGATTGCTTGAGTAAAGGTGGCTTGTTAGAACGGGGTCTATGAATGAAAGGCGCACATGAGTGCGCCTTTTTTATATCTGTTTATCGGTGAGCTGGTGGATAGATACAAAGGGGGCTGCTTTTGACAAGTTTCGGCTATAAGTTGTCGACATATCGATTTCAAATGATTTTAGGGTAGATAGGGGGTTAGTGACTCTTACTCTGATTAAATCGATAAATAACAGATGGTTGAGTTGTTTGTAGTGTCCTTTTGGATTAGTTTTAATCGTCTATGAAAAATACTACCTTAGTCTAAATTGTCGACAATTGGCTTGATTGTCGACAATTCAATCGTGTATTTTATGTTCATGTTATGAAATTGTTGACAGTTAGGGTCGGCAATCAGAAGTGAGCAGCGTGAATATGAATACTGCGATAAAAGATCTCACCTTAAGTGCAAACACGAAAACACGTGTGAGCAACAAAGAAAACACCAAGTCGGAAAATCTGACAGAGTATCTCGTTGAGGCGATTGTTAACGGTGAATTAGCACCGGGCAGTAAGATCTCGGAGCCTGAACTGGCTAAACGCTTCGAGGTAAGTCGAGGTCCATTACGTGAAGCGATAATGCGTGTGGAAGGGCTAGGGCTTATTGAGCGAATTCCTCATGTCGGCGCTCGAGTTATTACTTTTTCGGCAGACAAACTGCTAGAGCTTTACGCGGTGCGAGAGGCATTGGAAGGTATGGCTGCGCGATTAGCAGCGCGACATATCACACAAGAAGAGCTTATCGGGCTTGAAGGGTTATTGTCGACACACTCAAAGCACATCGATGAAGTCGAAGGTTCTTCTTACTTTCATCAACATGGGGATTTCGATTTCCATTATCGCATTATCAAAGCGAGTCGTAACAGCAAACTCATTTCGCTGCTGTGTGACGAGCTTTATCACCTATTACGAATGTACCGCTATCAATCGCCTAGGGCTCAGTCTCGACCAAAAGAGGCGCTCGATGAACACAAATACATCCTACAAGCGATCCGTAACCGTGATGAAGAGCTAGCAGAAATGCTTATGCGAAGACACATATCGGGAAGTCGACTGCTTATAGAACAACAAATCCAATCCAAAGATCTTGATTAACTGGCGACTGGTATCTGTCAGCGGGTCAGAGCTGGCGATAACCAAAAGCCGTAAGTCTTAAAGGTTAGCTAGAAATAAACAATTAACAGGGAGCGTCATTATGAAGTTATCAGCAGGAGCTAAGTTCCGACAAGCTGTGCAAGACAACGACCCATTGCAGATCGTCGGCACGGTCAATCCGTACTGCGCGATGATGGCAAAGAACTTGGGGCATCAGGCGATCTATTTGTCTGGCGGAGGCATCGCCAATGCGTCTTATGGGTTGCCTGATTTAGGCATCACCACATTGAACGATGTGTTGGTAGATGTTGAACGTATTACCAACGCGTGTGATCTGCCATTGCTGGTGGATATCGATACGGGATTTGGTGGCGCATTCAATATTGCACGTACGATTCGCGCTATGGAGAAGGCAGGCGCAGCAGCAATCCATATGGAAGACCAAGTGGCCCAGAAACGCTGTGGTCATCGACCAAATAAAGCGATTGTAAGTCAGCAAGAGATGGTCGATAGAGTCAAAGCGGCAACCGATGCTAGAACCGATGAAAGCTTTGTGATTATGGCACGTACGGATGCATTGGCGGTTGAAGGCATTGATAGCGCAATTGAGCGAGCGATAGCTTGTGTTGAAGCGGGCGCAGACATGATCTTCCCTGAGGCGATGAATCAACTCGATCAATACGTGAAGTTCTCGGCAGCGCTGAAATCAGCAACGGGCAAGCACGTACCTATTCTTGCGAACATCACTGAATTTGGCCAAACACCACTCTACAGCTGTAACGAGTTAGCCCAATCAAGTGTCGACATGGTGCTTTATCCATTGAGTGCGTTCCGTGCGATGAACAAAGCGGCGGAGAATGTTTACAAGCACTTGCTAGTTGAAGGCAATCAAGAAGCTCTGTTGGATTCAATGCAAACCCGTAAGGAGCTTTACGAACACCTTAATTACCACGACTACGAGAACAAGCTTGATCAGTTGTTTTCAAGCGAAGGGTAAACCAGTTTCAATTAATCAAAAATCAACTTAATCCAATAACGTGAAATGGTTAGTCGCCAAATCCAGTACCGATGATAAAGATCATCGGGCATATAAATAGGCAGCACCAAAGAGTGCAGGCGGCTAACACAGAAAAGGAGTTCACCATGTCTGTATCTTTGAGTGATAAAGCCGCTGTCGAAAATGCTTCAAAAGTAGAGCAAAAAAGTGAAAAAACAGCAAACAAACCAGCCAGCGCACCGGCAATCGGTGGTGCTGGTCTACGTGGTCAAAGTGCAGGGTCGACTGCGCTATGTACGGTAGGAAAATCAGGAACGGGTTTAACTTACCGTGGCTATGACATTACCGATCTTGCTAACCACGCTCAGTTTGAAGAAGTGGCACATCTGCTATTAAGAGGCCATTTGCCCAATGAAAAAGAGCTAGACGATTACAAAACATTGTTGGTTGGTTTACGTGGTTTACCTCAACCTTTGAAAGCATTGTTGGAGCTTATTCCTGCAGACGCTCACCCAATGGATGTGATGAGAACGGGTTGTTCGATGCTAGGTAATCTAGAGCAAGAATCTGATTTTTCAGAACAATTGCCTGCGACTGAACGAATGCTCGCGCTTTTCCCTGCGATTATTTGTTACTGGTATCGCTTTAGCCATGATGGCGTGCGCATTGATACGGAAGATCAAAGCGAAGCATGTTTGGGTGGCTACTTCTTGAAGATGTTAACGGATAAAGCACCGAGTGAACTTCACAAGAAGGTAATGCACTGCTCGCTCACCCTATACGCGGAACATGAGTTTAATGCTTCGACTTTTGCCGCTCGTGTGTGTGCATCAACGCTGTCGGATATCCACTCTTGTGTCACCGCAGCGATTGGCACACTACGAGGCCCTTTACATGGCGGTGCGAATGAAGCGGCGATGGAAATGATCCAAGATTGGCAAACCGCCGATGAAGCGGAAACGAACATCATGAATATGCTTGCTAACAAAGATAAGATCATGGGCTTCGGTCATGCCATTTATCGTGAAAGCGACCCGCGAAATGCTCTAATAAAGCGTTGGTCAAAAGAGTTAGCTCAAGAGGTGGGAGATGAACAGCTTTACGCCGTTTCAGAACGTGTTGAAGCGGTAATGAAGCGCGAGAAAGGGTTGTTTTGTAATGCGGACTTTTTCCACGCATCGGCCTACCACTTCATGGATATTCCAACCAAACTGTTTACTCCGATCTTCGTGATGAGCCGCCTTACGGGTTGGACGGCGCACGTGTTCGAACAGAGAGAAAATAATCGCATCATTCGTCCAAGTGCAGACTACACCGGGCCAGAGCATCAAGACTGGCTGCCAATCCATTTACGTTAGTTCTCTATATCGAGCCGACTTATATCTCGAGGTGACTTTTATCTTCATGTGATAAGACCTCGAGAACCAACGAATAGAATTTAACAGATAATGGTGGATGTATGTCTGATGTGAAATTTGAACCAAAGCAGTACCGTAAGCCTTTACCCGGTACCCATTTAGAATATTTCGACGCTCGTGAAGCGGTAGAAGCGATATCTCCGGGCAGTTATAAAACCTTGCCTTATACGTCGAGAGTATTGGCAGAGCAATTAGTAAGACGCTGTGATCCTGAAACCCTTGAAGACAGCTTAAAACAGATCATTGAACGCAAGAGTGACCTTGATTTCCCTTGGTATCCTGCGCGTGTGGTGTGTCATGACATTCTTGGTCAAACAGCCCTAGTAGATTTGGCTGGATTAAGAGACGCGATTGCCGACCAAGGCGGAGACCCTGCCAAGGTGAACCCCGTTGTCGAAACCCAACTGATTGTTGATCACTCTTTAGCTGTGGAACATGCAGGCTTTGATAGTGAAGCCTTTGATAAAAACCGTGCGATTGAAGAACGCAGAAACGAAGATCGTTTTCATTTTATTGACTGGTGTAAAATCGCGTTTAAAAACGTGAGTGTGATTCCTGCGGGTAATGGAATTATGCACCAGATTAACTTGGAGAAAATGTCTCCAGTGATTCAATCTAAAGAAGGAATCGCGTTTCCTGATACCTGTGTTGGCACCGACAGTCATACTCCTCATGTTGACGCTCTGGGTGTTATTGCAATAGGTGTAGGTGGTTTGGAAGCTGAGACTGTGATGCTCGGTCGTCCGTCTATGATGCGATTGCCTGATATTGTAGGCGTTAAACTGACGGGTCAACGACAAGAAGGGATAACCGCAACGGATATTGTGCTTGCGATTACAGAGTTTCTTCGCAATCAGAGAGTGGTTTCCAGTTATCTAGAGTTCTTTGGTGAAGGGGCTCGTGCACTGACCATTGGCGACCGCGCCACTATATCGAATATGACACCAGAATACGGCGCGACAGCAGGTATGTTCTATATCGATGAACAGACCATACAATACCTAAAGCTGACAGGACGCGAGCCTGAACAGGTTGAGTTAGTTGAGCTATACGCTAAGCAAACTGGCTTATGGGCCGATGATTTAGATTCCGCTCAATACGAACGTGTGCTTGAGTTTGATTTGTCTAAAGTTGAGCGCAACCTTGCAGGGCCATCCAATCCACATCGTCGTTTACCAACCAGTGAACTTGCCAAACAAGGCATCAGCCAAGCTTCTTGGAAAGAGCAACACGCTGAACAATATTCTGATGAACAAATGCCAGATGGTGCCGTGATCATTGCGGCGATTACTTCTTGTACCAATACCAGTAACCCAAGAAATGTCGTCGCCGCAGCATTGGTTGCGAAGAAGGCCAATCAGCTTGGATTAGTTCGTAAGCCATGGGTAAAAACGTCATTCGCGCCAGGCTCAAAAGTTGCCAAGCTTTATCTTGAGTCCGCCGGTTTGTTGCCTGAACTGGAAAAACTAGGCTTCGGTATCGTCGGTTATGCGTGCACAACCTGTAATGGAATGAGTGGTGCGTTGGATCCTAAAATTCAACAAGAGATCATCGACCGTGACCTATATTCAACCGCTGTGCTATCGGGGAATCGAAACTTCGATGGTCGAATTCACCCTTATGCCAAACAAGCGTTTTTAGCATCACCGCCATTGGTCGTCGCTTATGCCTTAGCTGGTACGATTCGCTTTGATATCGAAAAAGACAGCTTAGGTACAGACAGCAACGGAAAATCGATCTATTTAAGTGACTTGTGGCCGAGTGATGCAGAGATCGATGCAGTGGTCGGTGAACATGTTAAGCCTCAGCAATTCCAACAAATCTACGTGAAAATGTTCCAGCCAGACGAGGAACAGGTGACTACTGAACCGCTTTATGACTGGCGACCTCAAAGTACCTATATTCGCAGACCACCTTATTGGGAAGGAGCTCTGGCGGGAGAGCGAAGCCTATCTGGTATGAGACCTTTAGCGATTTTGGGTGACAACATCACCACAGATCACTTATCCCCTTCAAATGCGATTCTCGCTTCGAGCGCTGCGGGGGAATACCTCACCAAAATGGAAGTGCCGGAAGAGGACTTTAACTCTTACGCGACCCATCGAGGCGATCACTTAACCGCGCAACGAGCAACATTCGCCAACCCTAAGCTGTTTAACGAAATGGTGAAGGACGCTGGAGAAGTCGTGCAAGGTTCATTAGCAAGAGTTGAACCTGAAGGTCAAGTTACGCGAATGTGGGAAGCGATAGAAACTTACATGAATCGTAAACAACCCTTGATTGTCGTTGCTGGTGCCGATTATGGACAAGGTTCATCACGTGATTGGGCAGCCAAAGGTGTGCGTTTAGCGGGTGTTGAAGTGATTGTTGCTGAAGGGTTTGAACGAATTCACAGAACCAACTTGGTTGGCATGGGCGTGTTGCCTCTGCAATTCAAAGCGGGGACCAATCGCAATACCTTAGAATTGGACGGTACCGAGCTTTACGACGTGTACGGCGACATTGAAGCAGGTTCAGACTTGGCTTTAGTGATCACTCGTAAAAGCGGTGAAAAGCTTGATGTGCCAGTAACCTGTCGATTAGATACCGCAGATGAAGTGAATGTGTATAGCGCTGGTGGTGTGTTGCAGCGTTTTGCCAAAGACTTTCTTTCACAGTAGGAGCTAGTTATGAACATCAAACAGATAAAAGTACCTGCTACCTACATGCGGGGCGGAACAAGCAAAGGCGTTTTTTTCAACTTAAGTGACTTACCTGAAGCTGCGCAAGTTGCCGGAGAAGCTCGAGACGCATTACTTCTGCGCGTGATTGGTAGTCCAGATCCTTATGGCAAACAAACCGATGGTATGGGTGGTGCAACATCCAGTACCAGTAAAACCGTGATTGTTTCGAAAAGTAGTAAAGCCGATCACGATGTTGACTACCTATTCGGCCAAGTTGCCATTGATAAGCCGTTTGTGGACTGGAGTGGTAACTGCGGCAATCTGTCTGCTGCAGTGGGCCCATTTGCTATTCATAGTGGCCTAGTCGACTCGAATCGTATTCCAGAAAACGGTGTGGTCGAGGTGCGAGTATGGCAAGTGAACATAGAGAAAACCATTATTGTTCATGTACCTATCGCTGGTGGCGAAGTTCAAGAGTTAGGTGATTTTGAACTCGACGGTGTGACTTTCCCCGCCGCTGAGATCCAAGTTGATTTCCTAGACCCCGCCGATGCGAGTGGCTCTATGTTCCCAACAGGGAATGTTGTCGATTTTTTAGATGTTCCCGATCTGGGTTGCATCAAAGCGACATACATTAATGCTGGGATACCCACCATTTTTGTTGATGCTGAATCGGTTGGCTACCAAGGCACTGAACTTCAATCAGATATCAATAGTGATACCAAAGCCTTGGCTCTGTTTGAATCCATACGAGCACATGGTGCAGTAGCAATGGGTCTTATTGATTCTTTAGAACAAGCTGAATCACGTCAACATACACCTAAAGTCGCGTTTGTTGCTAAGCCTCAAGCGTACCAAGCTTCCAGTGGTAAATCGGTTGCTGTCGAAGATACTGACCTTCTGGTGCGTGCTTTGTCTATGGGGCAACTGCACCATGCCATGATGGGTACGGCTGCGGTTGCTATTGCTTCAGCGGCAAGTGTTCCTGGCACCTTAGTGAACTTGGCAGCCGGTGAGGGAAGTCGTGATTTCGTGACCTTTGGACACCCGTCAGGAACCTTAAAGGTAGGTGCGAAAGCGCTGCAGGCCGAAAGTGGGTGGAAAATAGAGAGGGCGATTATGAGTCGTAGTGCCCGAGTGCTCATGGAAGGTGCCATTCGTGTGCCTTTTCCCAAGTAAAGCGATTGTCGTGAACGGTTAAATGTTCACGAATACAACGCTGAGAAAAGAGTGCACCCAAGTGAAACTGTTAAAAGCTAGTCGCTTGGAATAATGGATAAATCATGGAGGAGGCACTATGTCTGCTACGAATCGAATGACTAGAAAAACAGATTACATCACCGAGTATCAATGGGCGAGGGAAGACCCAAATTCGTTTTGGGAAACACAATCACAAGCGATAGATTGGTTTGAACCACCAAAAACGATATTACAAACTGACGATAACGGAATTGAGCGTTGGTTTCCTGATGGGGTGATGAACACCTGCTGGCTCGCGCTGGATTATCATTGTGAAAATGGGCGAGGTGACAATACCGCACTGATTTACGACTCTCCAGTTACAGGAACTCAATCCTCGTACACTTACAATCAATTGCGTAACCAAGTGGCTAAAGTCGCTGGTATGTTAGCCACGCAAGGCGTTACCAAAGGTGATCGTGTGGTGATCTACATGCCAATGATTCCTGAAGCGGCGATGGCAATGTTGGCCTGTGTACGACTAGGTGCGGTGCATTCGGTGGTGTTTGGTGGTTTTGCCCCTCATGAGCTTGCCGTTCGAATTGAAGATGCCGAGCCCAAGGTGTTGATTACTGCATCCTGCGGTGTCGAGATAAATAAAGTCCTGCCATATAAGCCGATGGTCGATCGCGCGATCATGGACAGCCGATGGAAGCCTGAGAAAGTGGTGGTATTCCAAAGAGAGCAGTCTCTAGCCGAATTGAACAACGAACGTGATGTACTTTGGCAGCAAGCTGTTGAGGATGCTTTGCCTCACGTATGTGTGCCTGTTCTAGCGACTGACCCACTATATATCTTGTATACATCAGGGACGACGGGTAAGCCAAAAGGCGTGGTGCGCGATAATGGTGGTCATGCGGTCGCGATGAAATACTCGATGAGCACTATCTACGATATGCCGCAAGATGGTGTGTTTTGGGCGGCTTCTGATGTCGGCTGGGTAGTGGGGCATTCCTATATTGTGTATGCGCCATTGATTCATGGTTGCACAACCATCTTGTTTGAAGGAAAGCCAGTCAGAACGCCAGATCCGGGGGCATTCTGGCGTGTGTGTGAAGAGTACAACGTCGATGTGTTATTTTCTGCGCCAACGGCATTTAGAGCTATCAAGAAAGAAGATCCTGAAGGCGAGTTACTCACCAAGTATGACTTATCATCGCTCAAGTCGATTTTTATGGCTGGCGAGCGCTTAGACCCGCCAACATTGGATTGGGTCGAGTCTCATACCAATAAACCGGTTATCGACCACTGGTGGCAAACCGAAACGGGTTGGGCTATTTCTGCCAATCCAACAGGGCTTGAATCTTTGCCAGTGAAAGCAGGTTCTTCAACCAAGCCAGTACCCGGTTACCAAGTGGAGATCCTCAATGAATTGGGTGAAACGGCACAGCCTAATCAGCAAGGCTTTGTTGCACTCAAACGTCCACTACCACCCGGTTGTCTGCCAACGGTTTGGCGTAATCATGATCGATTTGAATCTGGCTATCTGAGCCAATTCCCAGGCTATTATGTTTCTGGGGACGGTGGCTATCTCGATGAAGATGGGTATCTATTTATCATGGGCCGTATCGACGATGTGATAAACGTAGCGGGACACCGTCTGTCGACGGGAGAAATGGAAGAGATCGTGGGTGGTCACCCAGCCATTGCAGAATGCGCGGTAGTCGGTATTCACGATGACTTAAAAGGACAACTTCCTTTAGGTCTAGTTGTGTTAAAAGATGGCGTAAAAGTCGATGGCATTGAGTTGCAAAGGGAATTGGTTGGCAAGGTTCGTAATGAGATCGGCGCGGTAGCTTGTTTTAAGCAAGCCTTGGTTGTTGAGAGGTTACCTAAGACACGCTCAGGTAAGATCTTACGTAGAACGATCCGGCAGATCGCAGAAGGTGAACAATATGTGGTGCCTTCAACTATTGACGACCCTACCAGCTTAACTGAAATTGCTGAAAAGCTCGGCAAATAGACGTCGCAGTTTAGGTAATCTCACCTTCGGCTTGTTGATTTATACATAATCCGGCGTGATGGTTTACCTAAACTCTACTTTATTCATCCGCTTATCCATTGCGTTTACTATGACTTCATTATGAATCCCACATATTGAGGTCTTTTTATGCGAGCTTACTTTTTGTTGATTGCTTTATTGGTCAGTGGTGCTGCTAGTGCCAGTATTTCAAAGGATGAAGCGAGTAGAGCGTTGTTAGAACCTTTGAGTCATCCCAAGGTATTTAAATGTGTATCAAAGACTGGCGTCGATCTCTATCAAGCGGTTTTTGATATTGGTGTGGGATATGAAGCCGACCCTATTAACTCGAAGATGATCGTTAATTCAAGGAAAGGCCGCTACGAATATCAAATCTTAGGCGCAGTAAGGTCTGAAAGAGCTGGTGAAATTGTTGTGTTGACTCGCCATGTGGGAGACGGTGTTAAAGTTGCGGCTATGATTGATGACGAAAATGGCAAGATACTGGGGATCGGCGATAAAAATCATTATCGAGATTGTGGTGTTAGGCCTCCACCTAGCGTAGCAAACATGCAAAACTTTTGGTCTAAAGGCTAAGAGATATGTGAAAGGCAAGAATTATAGAGAAAGCGCGATTGAGGCGACCTTATTGGTCGCCTTTTTTGTTGGTGAGGATAAAGCGAGCTCAAAGCTATATATCATTAATCAGTTATGCGATGGCTGAATAATACATAGCTGAACATGATGTATCGTCTAAACGTGGCTTTATTTATCTCATTAACGGCTCTGCTTAAGATGGTTCTACTCAAAACGAAGAACTAAGCGAGACTCCTATGAAATTCACTAAACCTTTTCTTTTAGCGACACTGATTGTGACTCTTTCTGGTTGCGCATCACCAGCAATGGATAACGAAAATGAGAATGCCGCACGTAATCGTGGTGCGGTAGGTGGTGCTTTATTAGGAGCAACAGCCGGCGCTCTAACTGGAGATGCGAGTTTAGCCGTTAAGGGCGCTGCATTAGGTGGTGTGACCGGTGGTGTTGCGGGTTCAATGAAAGATACGGACGATGCAAGAAACGCACAACGAACCCAAGTTACTGCTGATGGTCTAGCGCAAGACAATCGCACTGATGCAGAAAAGCGAGTTGCGGAAGTAGAGGCGGAAATTAAGCTTATTGAACTGGAACAACAGCTTGCTGATCTCAAAGAA
Organism: Vibrio sp. 10N.261.51.A4; assembly: GCF_041471945.1. Classification (NCBI taxonomy): domain Bacteria; kingdom Pseudomonadati; phylum Pseudomonadota; class Gammaproteobacteria; order Vibrionales; family Vibrionaceae; genus Vibrio; species Vibrio sp. 10N.261.51.A4. The sequence goes on along the minus strand of NZ_JBFRPJ010000057.1, from coordinate 10,876 downwards.
GAGAAAGAAGATAACGGTGCATAAAGCTGAAGCTACAGCAAAAGCCACAGCAAAAAACATAGCTTCGATATTCGTTTAATTCAAAATCATTCAAACAGAATGGCCACGTAATGTGGCCGTTTTTGTATCTAAAATACACACTTCAAACAATGAATTAATTCAATAACTTGTATAGATACTCACGCCAAGTAAACTAGACTCAGTTTAGATATTGATTTGGTTTGAGAAGCGCAATAGTCATGAATGTCACCTTAAGGGCCGCAAAGCACGCGGATTTGGAACAACTTAACGAGTTAATGTTCGATCTCCACCATTATCACCACCTTGCTAGCCCAGAGCACTTTAAAACGGCAGAAGAGATTGAGCAGGAAAAAAGCATTGCACGATACTTGGATGACCCTGAATGTTTGGTTTATGTGGCATTAAAAGGTGAGCTCATTGTTGGCTTTATCTCTGGGCATTTTTGTGAGCTTATCTCAACGGTCAGCAAACCAGTGCCGATGGGAAGTGTCGATGAACTGTTTGTCTTGCCTGATTATCGAAAAGAATCGATTGCTGAAAAGTTGTTTAACAAAGTTGAAAGTACTTTTGATGATTATGGGGTTGAACAAGTCTTTGTAGAAGTTTGGGACTTTAACTCGCCTGCCAAGGACTTCTATCAAAAAATGGGGTTCACACCTCACATTCAATGGATGAGGAAGGCTTTGCACAAAACGTAGACAGCGATTTTGTGTGGCTTTGATTACAATAGTTCAACTGCAAAAGCAGTCTTCAATATTCTTCTATTATTTTTTAGGTAAACTCGTTGGTTATTCGATATTTATTAGTTTTCATACTGTCTCTTTTGAGTACTACTTCCGCTTGGGCAAACGACACTTTGCCCGATCATATCGCGGGCGCCTTGTGTGTAGTACGTGCTGATAACCAAATCGTGTTGGTTGATGAGTTGATCACAGGTCAATTGTCTCTACCGGGAGGCACTGTTGTTTCAGGTGAGCCGCCAGCAGTCGCGGCGCAACGTGAAACGTGGGAAGAGGCGGGTTTGTCGGTAACGGTCGGCGATGTACTGGGTTATACAGACAGTGCCGTCGTGTTTGATTGTATTTCTGACTCGGAAGTGATCAGCTACAAGGCTCGGAATGAGTTAGGTGGCTTTGAGCTGCCGATTTGGTTTGCGCCTCATTATGGCGTGGAAGTCAGCCGAGCGATGTTACTTCCTCCTACTGAATTACAAGATCACCAATACCGCTACCCAGAACAGTGGTCTGAGATTAACGAGCTGTTTTTATCTGCGACAGATCAACCGGTGACGTATGTGGCTGAGCTGGTGGGCGCGGCACCCAAAGTCCATCAAGTTGAATTAAATTGGATTGTGTCACTTCAAAACACGTTCGATAAGATGCCAAGCGTATTTGCGAATACTGTGCTTTTGACTGACTTGTTGGCCAAGCCATGGGTCTTCATTGTGATATTGCCGTTAATTGCTTGGTACTTTGGCCGTAACTTCGCGTTGAAGTTTGGCTTCACTTTGATCTCGGTGACACTACTTACTTTAATCGCGCACCAAGGTTTTGGTTTTCCACGTCCACACGCTTACATGCCAACATTGAAACTGGTGATGAGCAGTGGGTATAGTTTTCCAAGTCTGTTGGCTGCCTTGTGGGTCAGTTTAACCTTGTTAGTCTTTTGGAAACTAAAGCGCCTCTTGGAGCAAAAAGCCATTCTGGTAGTGCTCGCTGGCCTGCTGTGGATCATGCTATTTAAGTCTTATTCAGGTAGTGCGTTTTTTAGTGATGTATTAATGGGTGGCGTATTAGGCGCTTTAACGACGTGGCATATCGTGAGATTAGACGCGAAACCGGATGTTGATATTAGCGCCTTATTGAGTTCTAAAGGTGTTTGGTGGGCATTGTGCTTACTGTCGATTGTTCTGACGGTGATATGGCCACTGCCAACATTCTCATTCTGGGTGGCGATTTTGATGACGACTGCATGCCTAGTGACGTTAACAGACTCGAAACCTTTGGTTGGTCAGTTCTCATTCAAGATCGTTCTTGGAGTGATGGCGATGTTGTTAGCGGGAAATCTGCTGATTAGCTGGGCTGGAAGCTTTGTCTCTTTCAGCGGTATTGCTTCATTTATTGTTGAAACGTTACGTTTCCCAATCTTGATTCTGTTTGGTGTGGTGGCATTTCGTCTGCCATGGAAAAGAGAGTAAGCGAGTCGACTAACACAAAATCAAAAAGGCTGTGCAGTGCACAGCCTCTGTCATTTCTGCAACAAGCAAAAAGTAATTCTCATTAGAACCTGTTCAGCGTTTATGAGTTGAAAATAAACTTCTCAATCGCGACCGCTACACCATGGTCGTCGTTGCTCGCTGTGATGTGATCCGCCAGTTTCTTGGTTTCTTCCATTGCGTTTTCCATTGCAATGCCAAGGCCAGCGTATTCAAGCATATGATGATCGTTTTCAGCGTCACCCATGCAGATTACTTCTTCCGCTTTAATACCCAAGTGCTTAGCTATCGCCTCAATACCGACACCCTTGTTTGAATTTGGGTTTAGGAACTCTAAGAAGAATGGTGCACTTTGCACGATAGTAAATTGAGTCTTAAGCTCTTGTGGCAACTTGCCGATGATTTCAGTCAGCTTGCTTGGTTCTGCGACAATCATAGTTTTGATGATTTCGTGGTCATCTTCTAGTTGAGAAAAATCGAACTCGGTAATCTCTAAGCCATTAATACGCGCTTCAATAGCTGTGTACTCATTGTTTTCAGGCGTGATTAAGCCATGAATCTTGCTGAATGCATGAACATAACCGCCAAGCTGTACAGCGAGGGCTGCGATCTCTTTCGCGGCTTTACCATTGCTGATCTCACTGTGAATGAGTTCTTTTGTAGAGACGTTTTGAACCATAGAGCCGTTGTAGAAGAGCACAAAGTCATCTTCGCCGTTGATTGAAAGCTCGTCTAACTTACTCTGCATGCCTTCTAAAGGACGACCAGAAGCCAGAACCACTTTCACACCTGCAGCGCGTGCTTTGGCAATCGCGTCTTTGTTCTCTTGAGAAATTACTTTATCACTGTTGAGCAGTGTGCCATCCATATCAAGAGCAATCAGTTTGTACATGTTGTTCCTTACTAAAAAATTAAAAGCTAACGAAATCTATGGGCGAAAGGATAAGGGAACTTGAAAGTTCAGGCTAGGGCTTTGATCAACTCATTTATCAGTACTCATTTGTTTGACCAAAAGGGGGAAGTGCTTTAAGGTCTGCGGTTGATTAATTTCATCAAATGATTGAGCTGAGGGAAAGTTGTACAAGATTAATGAAATGTTTGAAACCATTCAGGGTGAGGGCGTGTTTACTGGCGTTCCCGCTGTTTTTGTTCGTCTGCAAATTTGCCCAGTGGGCTGTTCTTGGTGTGATACCAAGCAGACCTGGGAAGCGTTGCCAGAAGAGGAAACCAGCCTTGGCGATATTATGGTTAAGACAGAAGATTCACCTACTTGGTCAGCAATCGATGCTCAAGGAATCGTGAATGAATATATCAAGCAAGGTTACACTGCTAAGCACATTGTGATTACTGGTGGTGAGCCATGCATTTATGATCTTGTTCCTCTTACTGAAGCGTTTGAGCAGCACGGTTGTCGCTGTCAGATTGAGACTAGCGGAACATCAGAAGTTAAAGCCACACCGGACACTTGGGTTACGGTGTCACCGAAAGTGGCGATGAAAGCGAAACTGGAAATCTTAGATAGCGCCTTGCAACGTGCTAACGAAATTAAGCATCCAGTAGGTACAAGCAAAGACATCGAACAACTTGACGGTTTATTGGAGCGAGCAGCAGTTCCTAACGACACTGTTATCGCTCTGCAACCAATCAGCCAAAAAGACCGCGCTACTCAGCTTTGTATTGATACCTGCATTGAGCGCAATTGGCGCTTATCAATACAAACTCACAAATATTTGAGCATCGCATAGGTTGTATTTTTACTGGGCAAGATAAGTCGCTAGTAGAAGGTTCTCGTAAGGATTTAAGATGAAAAAAGCAGTGGTAGTATTCAGTGGTGGTCAAGACTCAACAACGTGTCTTGTTCAAGCATTAAAAGAGTATGATGAAGTTCATGCGATTACGTTTGATTATGGTCAGCGCCATAGACTCGAGATTGAAGTTGCTGAGTCATTGTCGAAAGAGCTTGGTGTGAAAGCGCACAAAGTGATGGATGTGACTCTGTTGAATGAACTGGCTATCAGCTCTTTGACTCGTGACGATATTCCTGTGTCTCATGAGCTGCAAGAGAATGGGCTGCCGAATTCATTCGTTCCTGGTCGTAATATTCTATTTCTGACTCTAGCGGGTATTTACGCTTACCAAATCGGTGCAAATACCGTAATCACGGGCGTGTGTGAAACTGATTTCTCAGGCTACCCTGATTGTCGTAATGACTTTGTGAAAGCGATGAACTCTGCGCTTGTACAAGGTATGGACGAGCCGCTGGATATTAAAACACCGTTAATGTGGCTCAACAAAGCTGAAACATGGGCGTTGGCCGACCAGTACTCAGCACTTGAGCTTGTTCGAAATAAAACACTGACTTGTTACAATGGCATTGTCGGGGATGGTTGTGGCGATTGCCCAGCGTGTGAACTGCGTAAAGTTGGCCTTAACGATTACCTAGGTGATCGTGAAGGTATTATGGCTGAGTTGGTTCGCAAACAGACTGAGAATAAATAACCTCAGGTCAATCAATTGGTTCGTTGTAAGCATCAATGATGCAGTTTCGGCCGTTGCTTTTGGCTTGATAGAGTGCTTGGTCAAGCACTGAATATAAGTCATCAAAGTCACTTAATGCGTTTGAGGTTGCTAGATAAGCAAAACTCGCGGTCACATTAAGTGACTTTTTGTTTTCTGATAAAAAGACAGTGCTTGAAATTGCGTAGTGCAACTCTTCAACGCGTTCTCGTACCTCTGCTGGTGGGGTATCGGTTAACATGATGACAAATTCTTCACCCCCTAAGCGACCAAACAATTCACCATTCACTAAGTGTTTTCTAATTTGATCACTAATATGGACCAGTGCCCGATCACCAGTAGGGTCCCCATGCTCATCATTAATCTTCTTAAACTTATCGAGATCGAGCAGCACGAGCACATGCTGTTTGTCCGTCCCTTTACAGCGTTTCACTCTTTTGATTCTTCGAATTATCTAAGTTCGGCTATATGCTTTCGTTAAGCCATCAATTGCTGCTTTTGCGCGAACCGTTTTGTTTATCAATACCGTGAAGCTTGCAGCGCAAAGCAACAGAATAACAACGATGTTGTACATCCATCTTTGATGTTCCATTTTTTCAATTTGAACGCGGTCGAGTTTCGTCTGATGTGTCAGGAAAGAGCTTTCTAGTTCTTGTTCATATTTGGCGTGCGTCAGGCCGAGCGCTTCGAGTGCGAGTCGATTGTCGATATCTCTAGCTTCCATTTGTATTGACGAGTATCGCTGGTAGAAATAGAAAGCTTGTTGGTAATCGCTGAGTGATTGATGAATATCAGAAAGCTGAAGAAGTGACTGCGCGATGTATTTATGCCTTGTGACTTGTTCAGCTAATTCTAGCGCTTGTTGAGCATAGTTGAGTGCTTCCGTTGGCAGTTTCTGTTCTTCGAACATATCGCTGATCGCCAAGTAAGCATTGATGCGAATGACATCATTGCTCAGTTCGCTCGAAGCTGAAAGAGACTCAATTAGGTAGGTTCTCGCCACATCATAGTTTTTCGTTTGAGTGTACGCTTTTCCTAAGCCAAGACTTGTGAGTGCAATACCGTAGCTATGCGACGTTGAGCTCAGCAGTGTTCTTGCTGTCTGAAAGTGGTGAATTGCTAGTTCACTTTGCTCTTGGTTAAGGTAGAGATCCGCAAGGCTGTGATGCACTTGTGCTTTCATTAAATCTGAAGCGTTTACTCTGAGAATGAGAGCTTGCTCTAGATACTCCGCCGATTTTTCATATTGCTTTAATTCTTTGAGCAAGTTACCCACATCGTTGTAAACCCCTGAAATATCATGCCCTTGTGGAAACACGTTTATTAGTGATAGGTAGGTGTCTAGTGCAGCTTGATAGTCACTGCGGAAATGATGATTGTTCGCGATGACTCGATAAGTCCCGAATTTTGGTAATACAGGGTCAGCGATGTCATGTAAATCTGACTGAAGGGCAGAGCAGTAATAGTTCGCTTGATGGTATTTAGCTTGCTCGTTAAGCGATCGGCATAGCTGGTACTTTAGTAAGGCTTTACCAGTTAAATCACTGCGAGATTGCATTTTCGCCAAAAGTGTTAGAAAGCCTTGTTGTGCTTGTTCATATTGGCCTTTGCCGTCTTTCCTCAGAGCAGAAATAAACGCTGTTTCTATCGCTTGGTAGTCATTGTCGTTTGAAGCGATTCCGTAGAACGGCTGATCTCGGTGGCTCATGTATTGATACAGAAGAGACGCAAGGTAAAGCTTATCTCCATAAACCGTTGAGCCGATGTAGCGTGTTTGCAGCATGTTTAATGCGCGCTCAGGAGAGTGGTTTAAAGTAGAGAGATAAAGCGCGTTCCAATCAGCATTTGGAGTAGAGCTTAGATTGGAGGTATAGACTGGTGAATTGTGGTCACGATCTGATGTTGATACTTGGCTATAAGAACAAAAGCTAATGAATAGTAGAAAGGTAACAAAAACGAAGTGATTCACAAGAGACGATCAATCAGATAAAGAACGATATTCTATTATTAGTTTGATGTTGCTTCAAATTTTGAATGGTGCGACTACGTGGTTATGCGAGGTAGGTCTCTAATTTATTGATACTAATCAGAGGTATATCGGTCGCGCGAATCGTGCGACCGATATCGGAAATTAGATGTATAATTTCGCTAGGTCAGAAGGCTCAAGTTCTTTGCCTTCTAATGTTGCATTCCAGTTAGTACCAACAAGAACGCCGTCTTCAGCAAGAGTCAGTAACCAATCTTCTACAAAGATATCTAGTGGAATTTCTAATACTTCGAAGTCAGCCCACTCTTCAACGTTGTGAGTTTGAGCATCTTCTTTTGAAGACCAGAATGGCATCACTTCGCTGTTTTCGAATTCACTTGAGTCACATGCTAGCCAACCTTCTTCGTTGCGAAGGCCCCATACCAGTTTAGTTTCTTGTGTTTCAGAAACGAAAAGTTCTAGATTTGCTTGAGTATCAGCTGTTAGTTTGCTCATGGATTAATTCTCTATGTTGATAACGTGGCAAGATTAACATTATAGACGGCTTAGGTATATGCTATTCAAGGAATTATCACCATACTGAAACGTTAACTTAAGATAACGTTTCAGTATGGTAAAAGCTGGGTACGCCTACTTTTTAATTTTGGTGAAGATGTGCCATTCTTCTTTGATATTACCCTTAAATCCAACAACGGAAGCAACAACTTTTCGATGTAGTGCGTGATTGATTTGGGTGTCATCACTGCTGAATTCAGAATCACCATGACCTACGATGCTGACTCTAGATGGCTGAATACCGTTGCTAATTAGCGCTCGTCTTACATGTGATGCACGTTCTTTCGAAAGCTTTAGGTTATGTTCCGCGTTACCTACTTTGCTGGCATAACCTTGCAATTCAATGCTGGTACTTTCGTAGCGCTTTAAAAATGCCGCCATTTGGCGTATGTGCCCTAGAAAGACAGGGTTTATTTCCGTTGAATTATTAGCGAAGAGTATATGCAGCTCTTTCTTTTCCGATGACTCGAAATATGATCCACAACCGTCGTTATCGATCTCGGCACCAATTTGTGTATCGGGACATAAATCTCGCGCGTTTATTACACCGTCATTGTCATCATCTTGAAGATCGTAAATTTGAGTGGCCGGCGGTAGAGCGCGATATTCGAATTCATCTTCGTTGTTTTCAGCTAAAACATTGGCAGATACAACCATGAAGCAAAGCGATAATACTGTGTTGGTAAGCTTCATTAATATTCCACCTTTTCATTCCATTCTTCTGGGATCTCAACTCGTAAACCGATGAGTAGGTTACCAGTTGCGTTCATTACGCGATATTTTGCGTATTGCTCGTCATACTTAGCATCTAAATAGCCTTTACGAGCTTCGAATAATTCATTCTCAGTGTTAAGTAAGTCGAGAAGGGTACGTTTACCGATACGGTATTGTTTCTCATATGAGATTACCGTGTCTGATGCCGAGTCTACGTGGTCAGATAGGAACTCTTTTTGCTGAACCGTTAAATCAAGTGCGCTCCATGATAGACGTAGACTCTCTTCTACATTGCGGTAAGTACTTTCGCGAAGGTCCTTGGCTTTGTTGAGTTGGTAGGCTGCACTTTCTGTGCGGTCTTGATCCGAACCACCATTGTAAAGGTTGTATCTTAAACGAACCATGGCAGAAAACTCATCGCTGCTGCCTTCTGTACCACCGGCGTCATCACGCCAAGTTTGAGCGGCTTCAAAAGAAACAGTCGGGTAGTTGGTACTCTTAGATTGTTTGTATTGGAACTTCGCTGAGTCAACATCGGCTTGTGCAATCTTAATGACTGGATGCTGGTTAAACGCTTTTGCCAACGCACCATCAACGGTATAAGGAATTGCACCCGCATCTGCGCGAGGGAAAGTTAACCCTAAAGGAGATTGACCAACAAGTCTTTTAAACTGAGTATGCGTATCAAAAAGGTTGTTTTGAGCAGCAAGCAAATTCCCGTGCGCTTTCGCAATACGAGCTTCAACTTGTGACATATCTGCGGTTGAACCAATACCTGATTCCACGCGCTTACGAATATCGTTATATATCTCTTTGTGCGTCGCTAAGTTACTTTCCGAAAGAGAAAGCACTTCATAGGCTTTCACTGCATCAAGATAAACCTTTGTTACTTCTAAAGCGATGTCTTGCGCGTTAGATAGTAGTTGATAGCGCACGGACTCTGCATCAGCCGCAGTACGGTCAATATCATTGGATGTATTAGCGCCATCCCATATTAACTGGGTCAAGGTGATCGTTGCTTCTTTTCTAGTCAGATCGGTAGTGTCTTGGTTGGTTGCTAGATCAGTATGTTCATAACCAATCCCACCATCTAAGTCTATACTTGGTCGATAAGCACCACCAGAAGCGTCGTTAAGATAACGCTTACTGATATATTCGTTATAAGCACTTTTGATTTCAGGGTTGCTTTCTAATGTAAACGCAACGGCTTGCTCTAAGGTTTGTGCTGTTGTCGGCAAACTTAGCGCTATAGCTAACCCTAATGTTGTCGTTTGAATGTAATTCAATTTCCATCTCTCCAAATTGGACTGCATCTAAACCTACGCTTTTTAATGTGCTAGATACGAAATTTAGATGAACCGCCAAAAAAATAACGTTCGCTCGAGAAGCTACCGTAAATGGTTGTAAAGTTGTTAACAGTTTGCTGTGCGTTTTATGATGATTTTGAGAACGTCAATTTTACGTTTTTAGCTCTGTTATTTTTCGCAAACACAATAACTTATATTGATAGTGTGAGCACTTTCATTATTGCGTGATGTGATCAGCGTCATTACCTTGTCACTCGGTATGTTAAATGCACGATTCATAACTAGGAATTATGTGATGTTAAATGTTATATTTAGGCTAATATTATAAATAAGATGTCACAAAGTTGACGTGACAAGCGAAAATGGTTTTTAGGGGTTGATATGGACATTACAGCATTGAATTTGACCGGTGCTCTTGCATTGGGTCAGCGCATTGTTATTTCAGTTGATGGCACGGTTAGAGTACTCGAAGAGGGAGAGCCTCTACAGGCTGGAGATGTAACTCTTGAATCTCAAAATGGACCTAATGAACCTCAGGTATCAGTTAAGCGTTTTTCACCTGAAGACGGTGAAGTTGAACTAGACCAGGATATCGCAAATATTTTTGCCGCATTAGAAGAAGGTGAAGACCCTACTGAGTTAGGAGATGAGTTCGCTACCGCTGCTGGTCAAAATGGTTCTAGCTTGGCAACTAGTGGGACTGTAGAGCGAGACGGTGAAGAAACGATCCCAGCAACCGAATTTATAACAACGGGATTTGAAGCGCTGGGCATGTCGCGAACTCAAAGCCTGAGCCTTCTAGAGCAATTCCGTTCGTTTGAGCAAACTAATAGCGCCCCTACCTTTGTTGATACCAATAACTCGCCTGTCGGTGACACTCTCTCATTTACAACCGATGAAGATACTCCAGTAAGCGGAACGTTGTCAGCATCAGATGAAGATGGCGATTCGCTGTCTTTCGTTAAGTTCACCGATCCATCAAACGGTACTGTCGTTGTCGATGAAAATGGTGATTGGACTTATACCCCCAACGAAAACTACAACGGTACCGATAGCTTTACGGTTATCGTCGATGATGGAAATGGTGGTACTGACACAATTACGGTTAACGTTGGCGTAACTCCCGTAAATGATGCGCCGATAGGTAATGACCTTTCAGTAACCACCGACGAAGATACCCCAGTAAGCGGAACGCTAAACGCAACAGATACGGACGGAGACTCGTTAACATTCTCAAAAGGCACAGATCCGTCAAACGGTTCTGTAGTCGTTGATGAAAATGGTAATTGGACCTATACGCCAGACGAAAACTACAACGGAAGCGATAGCTTCACCGTTGTAGTTAGCGACGGGAATGGAGGCACAGATACTATTACTGTTGATATTGGCGTGACGCCTGTAGATGACGACTCTTTATTTTTTAACCAAGAACTAAGTTATGCGGAAAACCAAGTGGCGGGCGCGGTGGTGGGTACCTTGTCCGGCAGCGATCTGGATGGCGTGACCAAATACGAGTTCAAACACAGTGACGGCACCTTAAGCACCATCAGTGAAGACGGT
>NZ_JBFRPJ010000056.1:0-13910 GCF_041471945.1 Vibrio sp. 10N.261.51.A4 | reverse complement strand
AAAGTATGCTCCCGCCCTGAGCCAAGCTCAACTAAACTCAAAGCACTCGCAATAGAAGAATCAATCCTACTTTTAAACATCTAATTTTCTTGATGAAATAACACTCTATTTTCAACCATGATGTTTAAACAAATAGTTAGTCACTTATTAGCGTTAATTATATTTAAAGTAATTAATAGCCTAATAAACAGACGAGGATTAATGCCCTTTTCTATTAAAAAACACACTTAAACAGCCGATTTTAAAATGTGATCGCAACAGCTTTATTCGCATTTACTTTGTTAATAAACAATTAATTCCACATCCAAAATTAAATATCTAAATAAAAACACTGCATACTTCCAAGCTAAGTACACTCTTATCAATAAAACTATTCTGCATATAATCCCTCGTAAATTAGATTCTAGTAAGTTTCGTCAAAAAAGCGTGCATAAAGTTCCCTAACTGCTAACTATTTAGAATGTATTATTCATAACTGAAAGTGCATAAAGTTTGTTAAAACCCTTAATTTTAAAGGGCTGCGGGATAAAAAACGATTTGTGATAGATCTCTAAGAATACCTGACTAGCAGGCGTAATATTAATTCCAGACAAGAGATATGAATAAATAATTCATTCTTCTCAACTGAAAATAAATAATTACTCTTAGCGATAAAAGTAATTCAAATATATAAGAGAGAGACGATCATGAGTAAGTTCTATGTAGGTTCTGAAATAGGTCAATTACGCCGCGTTCTAGTTCACCGTCCAAGACGCGCACTGACTCACCTAACACCCTCTAACTGTCACGATTTACTATTTGATGACGTACTGGCTGTTGAACGTGCTGGTAAAGAGCATGACGCATTTACTCAAACGCTGCGTGATCAAGGTGTTGAAGTTCTTCTTCTTACAGACCTACTAGCAGACACGCTAGCAGTGCCAGAAGCGAAAGATTGGCTTTTGAATCATCAAGTTTCTGATTACCGCTTAGGCAAAACCTTTGCTAACGATGTGCGCTGCTACTTGGGCGACTTACCAAACCTAGAACTAGCAAAAATCCTAACGGGTGGTCTGTCTTACGCTGAGATGCCAATGAAATCATCTTCAATGATGCAAGGCATGCACGCACCAACCGACTTCATTATCGAACCGCTACCAAACCACCTATTTACTCGTGACACATCTTGCTGGGTATACGGTGGCGTATCCATCAACCCGATGGCGAAACCTGCTCGTCAACGTGAAACCAACCACGTTCGCGCTATTTACCGCTGGCACCCAACATTTGCTGGCCAAGACTTCATTAAGTACTTCGGCGATGAAGAAAACATCAGCTACGACAACTCAACCATTGAAGGCGGTGACGTTCTTGTAATCGGTCGCGGTACGGTTCTTATCGGTATGTCTGAGCGTACAACAGCACAAGGTGTTGAGCACTTAGCATCTAGCCTATTCAAACACGGTCAAGCGAAACAAGTTATCGCAATGCAGCTACCAAAACACCGCTCTTGCATGCACTTAGACACCGTTATGACGCACATGAACGAAGATACGTTCTCTGTTTACCCTGAAGTGGTGAGTAAAGACGTACAGTGCTGGAACCTAACTGGTGATGAGTCTGGCGCAGTGAAAGTGAAAGAAGAAGGCTACTTCGTAACAGCTATCGAAAAAGCACTTGGCGTAGACAAGCTAAACCTAATCACGACCGGTGGTGACAACTTCCATGCAGAACGTGAGCAGTGGAACGATGCAAACAACGTTCTAACGGTTAAACCTGGCGTTGTGATTGGCTACGAAGGCAACACCTACACCAATGAAAAATACGATAAAGCAGGCATCACAGTTCTTCCTATCCCTGGAGATGAACTTGGCCGCGGTCGCGGTGGCGCACGCTGCATGAGCTGCCCAATTGAGCGTGATGGTATCTAATCACTAAGACGAAAACGGCCAAGTTGAATGATCTTAAATAATCTCAGCTTGGCCAAAATGAGAGAACACAATTATGACTAAGCAAACTGTTGTTGTTGCACTCGGCGGTAATGCCTTACTTCGTCGCGGTGAGCCGTTAGAAGCCGATGTTCAACGCCGTAATATTGAAACAGCGGTTAAAACCATCTCTGAAATCGCGAAAGTGTACAACGTGGTTCTAGTACATGGTAATGGCCCACAAGTTGGTTTACTGGCTCTGCAAGGTTTGGAATACAAAAAAGTAAACCCGTATCCGCTGGATGTATTGGGCAGTGAAACTCAAGGCATGATCGGCTACATGCTGATGCAAGAGTTCAAGAACTACCTGCCTGACCGCAACATCTCGTGCATGTTGACGCAAATGACGGTTGATCCAAACGATCCAGCATTTGCGGATCCAACGAAGCCGATTGGTCCGATCTACGAAGAAGCAGAAGCGCGTGAGTTGGCGGAGAAATTCCACTGGATCGTCAAACCAGACGGCCAACACTTCCGTCGCGTTGTGCCAAGCCCACGCCCTACTGGCATTGTTGAGCACGAAGCGATCACCCAACTTATCGATGCAGGCCACCTAGTGATTTGTACTGGCGGCGGTGGCATCCCAGTGAAAAAAGAGAACGGCAAATTAGTGGGTGTTGAAGCGGTTATCGACAAAGACATGTCAGCGGCTTTCTTAGCGAAACAACTGGATGCGGATGCACTGCTTATTTTGACCGACGCGGACGCTGTTTACCTTGATTGGGGCAAACCGACTCAACACGCACTGCGCAGCACCACACCAAGTGAACTGGCGAAATTCGAATTTGATGCAGGCTCTATGGGACCAAAAATTGAAGCATCGTGCGAATTCATTCAGCAAGGCGGCAAAGTCGTCGGTATTGGTGCACTCGAAGATGGTTTGCAAATCCTGCAAGGCTTGGCGGGCACCAACATCACCAAAGATTAATCTACTCGCGAGCTTTTCAAACCTTGCGAGAAAACTGAATCACCGTTTGAACTGAAATTAATACACAAAAATTGAATCGCGCTTTCTTGAATTTTCTTTCCCTGTAACAAGAAAGCGCCTAAATCTAAGAAGGAATACATCATGGCTTTTAACCTACGCAATCGTAACTTCCTAAAACTACTAGATTTCACTCCACGCGAAATTCAACACTTGTTAGATCTTTCTATGGAGCTAAAAAAAGCGAAGTACAACGGTTACGAACAGCCAACACTGACTGGCAAAAACATTGCGCTTATCTTTGAGAAAACCTCTACTCGTACTCGCTGTGCATTCGAAGTAGCGGCATTCGACCAAGGCGCTCGAGTGTCTTACTTAGGCCCATCTGGCTCTCAAATTGGCCACAAAGAATCAATGAAAGATACCGCTCGCGTTCTAGGACGTATGTACGATGGCATTGAATACCGCGGCTTCGGTCAAGAAATCGTTGAAGAGCTCGGCGCTTACGCTGGAGTTCCAGTATGGAATGGTCTGACTGACGAATTCCACCCAACACAAATCCTAGCTGACTTCCTAACCATGACGGAATACGGCCGTGGTAAACAACTGCATGAAATCAGCTTTGCTTACCTAGGTGATGCTCGCAACAACATGGGTAACTCTCTAATGGTTGGCGCTGCGAAAATGGGTATGGACATTCGCCTTGTTGCTCCAAAACAATTCTGGCCACAAGAAGAGCTATTGGCTCAATGTCGTGAAATCGCAGAACACACTGGCGGCAAAATCACACTAACAGAAGATGTTCAAGAAGGCGTGCAAGGTTGTGACTTCCTATACACCGACGTTTGGGTATCGATGGGCGAAGCAAAAGAAGCATGGGCTGAGCGTATCAACCTAATGATGCCTTACCAAGTGAACATGGAAATGCTCAAAGCAACAGGCAACACACATGTGAAATTCATGCACTGCCTACCGGCTTTCCACGGCGAAGATACAACAGTCGGCAAACAACTTGCTGCTGAATATCCGCAGCTTAAAGATGGCGTAGAAGTGACGGATGAAGTGGTCGAGTCTGAATACTCAATCGTGTTCGATGAAGCAGAAAACCGCATGCACACCATCAAAGCAGTAATGGTTGCGACACTAGGCAGCTAATAAATTAAAAAGTTACGAAGTTAAAAAGTTAAGCACTCACTTGTTCGCAATACATTGACAAGTTAAGTGTAATGACAGGGAAATGCGGGTGGCGTTCTTGGGATTTTGACCTTGGATAAAACCCGCATTTTTTTCATGTACTAGATAAGATTATTACCTGAAAAAGCCTGAGATCCTCAGTTCCAACAAAGGCTTAAATAGAAGCTAGAAATGGATACTATTTCGCATAAAAATCCATTAAATGAATACTTTACAGAAAGTATTGCATGGCCTTTTTATCTGAGTATAATCCTCCGCAATTTGTCTGAAGAGAGCAAAAAATGAACCGCAATTCTGTCGCACATAATTGTCAAACTGCACGCCAAAGAGTGGCGGTGGTGTCATTTTTATTTTGCTCTATTGATCGTTTCGAAGCCTCCTATTTTTAGGGGGCTTTTTTTTTGTCCGCAATTTGACTGTATGCATAGAAAAAGGAAGACCCGTTATGGCGCATTCGTTATTTAACAAGCACATCATCTCCATTCCAGAGCTCTCTCGTGATGAACTGGAGCTTATCGTCGATACTGCTGCAAGACTCAAAGCAGAACCAAATCCAGAGCTGCTGAAAAATAAGGTGGTGGCGAGCTGTTTCTTTGAGCCGTCAACTCGAACTCGCCTTTCATTTGAAACCGCAGTTCAACGCCTAGGTGGCACGGTCATCGGTTTTGATAATGGCGGTAACACATCGCTGGCGAAAAAAGGCGAAACACTTGCCGATTCGGTGCAGGTGATCTCTTCTTACGTTGACGCCTTTGTGATGCGCCACCCACAAGAAGGCGCAGCACGTTTAGCCTCTGAGTTCTCTAACGGTGTGCCAATTGTGAATGGTGGCGACGGTGCCAATCAGCACCCAACGCAAACCTTGTTGGATCTGTTCTCGATTTACGAAACGCAAGGCACGCTCGATAACCTCAATGTGGCTTTCGTCGGCGACCTAAAATATGGCCGTACTGTGCACTCACTGACCCAAGCGCTATCAAAATTCAATAACGTACGTTTCTTCTTTATCGCGCCAGAAGTGTTAGCCATGCCGGATTACATTTGTGAAGAACTGGAAGAGATGGGCATCCAATACAGCACCCACAGCAGCATTGAAGAAGTGGTACCTGAGCTTGATGTTCTATACATGACTCGCGTACAGAAAGAGCGCTTTGATGCGTCAGAATACGCGCACATGAAATCGGCTTACATTCTAACGGCCGATACCCTGAAAGATGCACGCCAAAACATGAAGGTGCTTCACCCACTACCACGTGTCGACGAGATCACAACCGACGTAGATAAAACGCCACACGCTTACTACTTCGAGCAAGCTGAAAACGGTGTGTATGCTCGCGAAGCCCTATTAGCCCTAGTTCTAAACGACACTTTATAAGCAGGAGAAACAGTCATGGTTAAACAAACTCAGCTACAAGTAGAAGCCATTCGTAACGGCAGCGTCATTGACCACATCCCTGCTCACCTTGGAATCAAAATCCTCAAGTTGTTTAAATTGCACAAGACCGAGCAGCGCATCACCATGGGATTAAATCTGCCATCATCAGCGCTCGGCAACAAAGATCTGATCAAGATTGAGAACATCTTTCTGACTAAGGAACAAGCCAACCAATTGGCCCTGTACGCCCCGCAAGCGACAGTGAATCAAATTGAAGAGTACAAAGTGGTCAACAAGCTAACACTTGTGCTGCCAGAACAAATCAACAGTGTGTTCGCTTGCCCAAATAGCAACTGTATTTCGCACGGTGAACCTGTCGAAAGTAGCTTTAAAGTGCAGCTAAAACACGAAAACGTACAGCTAAAATGTCACTACTGTGAAAAAGTATTCTCTCGCGAGATCATGAGTGAAATTCGCTAACCCTTAGCGCCATTATCACGGTCTCCAAAGCACCCTAATACCGATGGATATTTATGCCAAACTTGGAATAAATATCCACTTAACAAAGAATAAAACTCCAAAATAAAAGCAATCAACTAGAATTTTATTTGGTGACCCCCTTCAAAAAGATAACTATTCTTTAGTGGTAGACTCAATGGATAGACGATCATACATCACGCATACCTTCCCTCTCTATTTCGGGATTCATCGGTAAGCCCTATTTAACAATCGTACTCTACGGCTTTGGGAGTACGCTCGGCGCTACGGATAAGCGATAACCACATATTGACCTTAAGGAGTTGTTCATGAACCCAATCACTGAGCACGGTTGCTTGTATTCAGCTGAAGATAAAACACTGACTGCAGCGTGCAAACGCTTACTACAACAACAAAGCTTCTCGACCCAAAATCAACTGCGAGAGAAACTTGTCGATATTGGCTATACAGGTATCAGCCAATCGACCGTCTCTCGTATTTTGTCACAGCTTGGTGTTGTCAAAATTCAGAATGCTTGCGGTAAAAAGGTTTACTGCATCACGGTTGAAAGTGCACCGGTTCGTGTCGATGCATCCATCTCATCGCAAATCGAATTCATCACTCATAACCAAGCGATGGTCATCGTAAAAACTCATCCAGGTTGTGCTCAATTAGTCGCAAGATTAGTCGATATCGACCCACATACTGAGATTATCGGCACCGTTGGCGGTAATGATACCGTGCTTATTATTCCAAAAGATACGATGAATATTGATGCTTGCGAACAAGTCGTAAAAGCACGCTTGGGTGTAGCTTAAATGTCTCTTTTACAAAGGCAAGTCACTCAAGTTGAATTGCAGCTCCCCACTCGATGACCCAATAAAATCGCTATCCCGCCTTAGGGGATATTTGTTTGCCGATGAAACTAATAGCAAACTATTACGGTCTGATTGAGTTAAGATACCTTCAACTCCATTTTGATGACTAAATAGTATGCGACGACTTGCCACATTACTTTTTGTTTGTGTTTCCCTATTCACCCAGCCTGCGTGGGCGCTATTTGGGAACGACAACGCCGAGCCAAGCTTCGGAGGCAATAACAATGGTTTTGTCCCTGTAGACCAAGCTTTCCCTTTCAATTACTACCAGCAAGACGACAAAGTCCTTCTCGACTGGCAAGTAAAAGAGGGCTACTACCTCTATCAACATAGCCTCTCGTTCACCGGGCAAAATCTCGCTATCGGTAATGTTGAATTAGAAGATGGTAAGCCGCACCAAGATGAATTCTTCGGTGAGGTGAGCATTTATACTCAGCCGTTATTCGTGCAAGTTCCTCTGCAGAGTTACCAAGATGGCTCACAGCTGATCGTTAAGTATCAAGGCTGTGCGGACGCAGGGTTCTGCTACCCACCAGAGACTCGTATCATCGACATTGAACCTTTCACAGCAACAGGTTCTGCTAATTCGCAAGGTAGTGACTCACAAGCTTCATCTTCTGCTGGCAACGAAACCGATGTTTCTACGCAACCAACATCTCCGAAAGCAGACGTTGTAAGTAACACGACTCAACAGCCAAATGCCCCTGTTTCAAAAGAAGCAGGCTTAGCCGATAAGCTCGGTGACAGTTGGTGGACCCCTCTATTATTCTTAGCACTCGGTGTTGGTTTAGCCTTTACGCCGTGTGTGCTGCCTATGTATCCGATTCTAACGGGTATCGTTTTAGGTGGTGGCAAACTCAGCCAAGGTCGCGCGCTGATGCTGTCCTTTATTTACGTGCAAGGCATGGCGTTAACCTACACCTTATTAGGTTTAGTGGTTGCTTCAGCAGGCATGCAGTTCCAAGCCGCTATGCAGCACCCTTACGTGCTGATCGCGCTGAGTGTTCTGTTCGTGGCGTTGGCAATGTCGATGTTTGGCGTTTATAACCTGCAACTGCCAAGCAGCATTCAAACTTGGCTCAACAATCAAAGCAATAAGCAGCAAGGTGGCAATACCTTGGGCGTATTCGCAATGGGCGCTATCTCTGGCTTGGTGTGTTCACCTTGTACCACGGCGCCATTGTCAGGCGCGCTGCTGTATGTGGCTCAGAGTGGCGACCTATTTACCGGTGCGATTGCTCTGTATGCATTAGCCATGGGTATGGGTATTCCGCTGATTTTAGTGGCGGTATTTGGTAATAAGCTATTGCCTAAAGCGGGCAGCTGGATGAACAAGGTGAAGATCGTATTCGGCTTTATCTTGCTTGCCGCGCCTATCTTCCTGCTAGAGCGCATCATTCCTGAATTGTGGGCAACCGTGCTTTGGTCTGGCCTTGGCTTCATCGCCTTTGGTTGGCTTTACCACAGTAAGAATGCACTGCCATTTGGTGGCTGGAAGCAAAGCGCTGTGGGCATCATTGCGATGCTTGGCCTGTTCGCATCAGCTCAACCTGCGCTCAATTACTGGTTTGCAGAAAAGAGCGTGACGGTAGAACAACACATCCAATTTGCACGCATCAACACGGTTGAAGAACTAGAAATCCAGCTCATCGAAGCGAAGAAACTCGGTAAGCCTGTGATGCTCGACTTCTACGCCGATTGGTGTGTGGCATGTAAAGAATTCGAGAAGTACACCTTCCATCAAGCTGATGTGGAAAACAAGCTTTCTGACTTCGTACTGCTACAAGCCGATGTAACGAGAAACATGCCTCAAGACATTGAACTGCTTAAACAATTACAGGTACTTGGCTTACCGACGATTGAGTTCTGGGATGGTGAGGGTAACCATGTTCCAAATGCTCGTGTAACCGGTTTTATGCCTGCCGATGTATTCTTAAAACACATGCAAAACCACCAGCTATAACGGCAATATTCACTAAAATATAAGCCGAATCGAAAGCCGCACCGCCCCTCCGTAACGAGATGGCAGTGCGGCTTTTTTGCTATTCAGAGTAACGCTTTCTTATTCCGGGGATAAAAGTCGATATGGTTCAGACTTTTAATGCATAGATATTGTCCACATACTCAATCAGGATGATAATAAATATTAACTAAATTGTTAAAAGTATGAACGTCATGGACTCGACCTATACCATCATCATTGCTGATGACCACCCTCTCTTTCGCAACGCCCTGTTTCAGTCAGTTCATATGGCGATCAGTGGTGCGAACCTGCTTGAGGCCGATTCTCTCGATGCCTTACTGACTCTGCTAAAGAAAGAAGGCGAGCCGGATCTATTACTGCTCGATCTGAAAATGCCGGGCGCCAATGGCATGTCAGGCTTAATTCAACTGCGCGCTGAATACCCAGATCTACCGATTGTGGTGGTTTCTGCCAGTGAAGATGCCAGCGTGGTCACTCAGGTGAAGAGCCACGGTGCGTTTGGCTTTATTCCTAAGTCGAGTGATATGCGTGAGTTGGTGAGTGCACTGAATCAAGTGCTGAATGGCGACCCGTTCTTCCCTGAAGGGCTTATCACCAATAATGCAGCGTGTAGCGACCTTGCAGAAAAGATTTCCACACTGACGCCTCAGCAATACAAGGTATTAGGGATGCTTTCTGACGGCTTGCTTAACAAGCAAATCGCGTATGAATTGAATGTTTCGGAAGCGACCATCAAAGCACATATGACGGCCATCTTCCGTAAACTGGATGTGAAAAATCGTACTCAAGCGGTTATCTTGCTACAAGAAGTCCACAATTAAGCTTCACTGATATCCTCTTCTAAAGTCGTCTTAGGTAAACATAAACCCAACCTGACGACTTTATGATCATCTATCTCTGCAACCACCCAAGTGATGTCATGCCACTCAAAGCTATCACCCAATACAGAGTGTGCGCCAAGCTCTTGAGCAACCAATTGTTTTAGCGTCATTTCTCGCTCTTCTTCCGAGCCAAGTTCAATACCATAACAATCACTCACTGCCGCAACTGATAGCTCAACATCCAAGAAGAAGTCACCAAAGAATCGTGCCGCCTCTTCTGCTAGAGGCGCCTCACTGAACAACGAACTTAAGCTGTCCAAATCTTTGTCTTGACCAAGCACACATAAGATATCGTTCGCCTCTAACACGGTGCTGCCTGATGGGTGAAGCATGGCATCTTGTCGAAACACTGCCGCAATGCGCGTCCCTTCTGGCATAGATAAGCGTTTAAGCGGCTCGCCGACACACCACTTCTCGTCTTTCAATTTGTAAACAAACATCTCCCACTCACTGGTCGGATAAATCTCCATACCGGTACGAGAAATCGGTGTTGGCGTCGGTGGTAAAGTCACTTGAGCGAGTCTTGCAACTTTCATCAAGCTACCGCCTTGAACAATCAGCGAAACCATAACCACGAAGAAGGCGATATTGAAATACAGCTGAGCATTGGGCAGGCCTGCCATCATCGGGAATACCGCTAAGATGATTGGTACTGCACCACGCAAACCTACCCAAGAAACAAACCAGCGTTCTTTGGTGGAAAAGCTTCTGAACGGCAGTAAACCCAACCAAACCGACAGCGGACGAGCAAACAAAATCATACCGAAGGCCAGTGCCAGCGCAGGCAGAGCAATGTCCATCAACGTTGATGGCGTCACCAATAAACCCAATACCAAGAACATCACGATCTGGCTTAGCCACGTCATGCCATCAAGAACATTAAGAATAGAGTGTCGAGAGCGCGTCGGACGATTACCAATGAACAAGCCCACTAGGTAAATCGATAAGATGCCGCTGCCGCCAAGCATGTTAGAGAACGCAAACAGCGCCACGCCCCCACTGAGTACCAGAATGGAATAAAGGCCATCAGCCAATTGTACTCGATTGATTAAGCTCCATAGAACCCAGCCGCCGCCAATACCAACAAGAGTACCGATACCAAACTGCATCGCAAAACTTTGCAGTAGGAAGTTCATTCCCATCTCAGCATCAGGCGTGCCCAACAGCGCAATTAAGGTTACCGTCAGGAACACCGCCATTGGGTCGTTGGTACCGGATTCAATTTCTAGGGTTGAGCCAACACGCTCATTGAGACTCTGTCCTTTCAGCAAAGAGAATACCGCTGCCGCATCGGTTGAACCAACAATCGCCCCGACCAAGATGCCCTGCATTAATGACAAGTCAAACAGCCAAGCCGCCATTAATCCGGTTAAGGTTGCTGTACATGCGACACCTATCGTCGCCAGCGAGAGCGAAGGCCAGAAAGCGACCTTGAAGCTCGCCACCTTGGTTCGCATACCGCCATCCAACAGAATCACGGCAAGCGCAAGGTTACTCACCAAGTAGGTCAGTGAGTAATCATCGAAATGAATATTACCGGGTCCATCTTCACCCGCTAACATACCAACGAATAAAAAGATCAAAAGAATCGGAACGCCCAATCGTGAGGACACTTGTGAGAAAAGCACACTGATGGCGATGAGCACCGCACCAGTTAAAAATAAGTGGTTGATAGTTATTGCGTCCAATTCGTTCCCCCAAAGAATAAAACTCAAGATATAAGCATGTTGATCTTCTGCCGTTTAGCAAGGCACGGTCGGTGAAAGTGCCGTTGTTACTATAACAAACTTATGTTTCGCTTCGTGTCATAAGCAGGGCTAAATACCGTTTCTCGGTCATTTAGTTGTTAAATTTTATGACTCGCAGTCTAATTCATCCCTTTTTGTTAGACCTTTGGCTAATTTAACAACATTGCAACATCACATTTTTCTATGGTTATATCTCCTAGCTCCCATATTTCAGTACATTAGCGCTAATACCATCCCGACTAAAGTTGCACAGATCCCTTGACTTATCCTTGCTACATTCTAAATCGTAACATTACGTTAACACGCTATTTTACAAAACGGTTTCACAAAAACAGTTTCTACGAAAACGGAATAAAGGAGAAGGCAATGGCGTTCGAATCTACGGAACATGCTCAAGCCTACTGGAAGGAAAACTTGGGAATTATGGGAACACTGCTCGCGGTCTGGTTTGCGGTGTCTTACGGCGCTGGCATCTTATTTGTGGATGCCCTCAATACCGTTCAGTTTGGCGGGTTCAAGCTAGGATTTTGGTTCGCTCAGCAAGGTTCGATATACACCTTCGTGGCGCTGATATTTATTTACGTTGTCCGCATGAATGCGCTCGACAAAAAATACAACGTACAGGAAGACTAGAGGCTAGAACATGGATATTCAAACTTGGACGTTTATTCTCGTCGGTATTACTTTCGCGGTATATATCGGCATCGCAATCTGGGCTCGTGCAGGGTCTACTAGTGAGTTCTACGTTGCTGGCGGTGGTGTACACCCAGTAGCAAACGGCATGGCGACCGCCGCTGACTGGATGTCGGCAGCATCATTCATCTCAATGGCAGGTATCATCTCATTCGTTGGTTACGACGGTGCGGTTTACCTAATGGGTTGGACAGGTGGTTATGTACTACTTGCGCTATGTTTAGCACCTTACCTACGTAAGTTCGGTCAGTTTACGGTTCCTGATTTCATCGGTGAGCGTTACTACTCGAAAACGGCACGTATGGTAGCGGTATTCTGTGCAATCTTCGTATCGTTTACGTACGTTGCAGGCCAGATGCGTGGTGTGGGCGTTGTATTCTCTCGTTTCCTAGAAGTTGATATTAACCTAGGCATCATCATTGGTATGGGTATTGTGTTCTTCTACGCAGTACTAGGTGGCATGAAAGGCATCACTTATACGCAGGTAGCTCAATTCTGTGTCCTCATTTTCGCCTTCCTTGTTCCAGCAATCTTTACCTCAATCATGATGACAGGTAACCCACTTCCACAAGTTGGTATGGGCTCTACGCTATCAGGCACAGATGTTTACCTTCTTGATAAACTGGATGGACTGACCGAAGAACTCGGATTTACCGCCTATACCGAAGGTAACAAGAGCATGGTAGATGTATTCTTCATCTGTGCGGCTCTAATGGTCGGTACTGCGGGTCTTCCACACGTAATCATTCGTTTCTTCACGGTACCAAAAGTACGTGATGCTCGTATCTCAGCGGGTTGGGCACTACTGTTCATCTCATTGCTATACACAACAGCACCAGGCGTTGCAGCATTCGCTCGTGTAAACATGATCGAAACAATCAACGGCCCTGACATGCAAGGTGTCGCTGCAGCGGACGCACCAAGCTGGTACAAAAACTGGGAAAGCACTGGCCTAGTAGGTTGGGAAGATAAGAACGGCGATGGCAAAATGTTCTACTCGGGCGATGAGCGCAACGAGATGAAGATTAACCGTGACATCATCGTACTGGCTTCTCCAGAGCTAGCGAAACTACCAAACTGGGTTGTAGCACTGCTTGCAGCCGGTGGCCTAGCAGCCGCACTATCAACAGCCGCGGGTCTACTATTGGTCATCTCAACGTCGATTTCACATGACTTGTTGAAGAAAGGCTTCAGACCAAACATGACCGACAAGCAGGAGCTGTTAGCCGCTCGTCTGGCAGCCATGGTCGCGATTGTCGGTGCCGGTTACTTAGGTATTAACCCACCAGGCTTTGTAGCACAGGTAGTAGCGTTTGCCTTCGGCTTAGCCGCAGCATCCTTCTTCCCAGCGATTATCCTAGGTATCTTCTACAAGAAGATGAACAAGGAAGGCGCAATTGCAGGTATGTTGTCAGGTATTGCCTTCACAGCAAGCTACATCATCTACTTCAAGTTCATTAACCCAGCAGCAAGCACACCTGAAAACTGGTGGTTTGGTATCAGCCCAGAAGGCATCGGTACGCTAGGTATGTGTCTAAACTTCGTAGTATCGATTGCTGTAAACAAAGTAACTGCTGAAGTACCACAAGATGTACAAGATATGGTTGAGAACATCCGTTACCCGAAAGGTGCAGGTGAAGCTCACGACCACTAAGCACGACCATTAAACAAAGATGTTTAGCAAAAAATGAATCAGTACTTACATTGTAGGGATTAGGTACTGACTCCAGAAAGCCGATACTTCGTGTATCGGCTTTTTCTTTTTCTGTGTCCCGTCCTGAAATGTGT
>NZ_JBFRPJ010000055.1:0-1382 GCF_041471945.1 Vibrio sp. 10N.261.51.A4 | reverse complement strand
GTGCCATTAATTGTCACTTTGATCGTTGACGCTGTGCCATCAATAGACGAGACAGTGAAGGTCTCTTCGATCTTGTCGCCGACATTCAATTGATTAAACGCGCTGTTAGCGGTGAATACCCAGTGACCATTGGCATCAATGTTGAGGTCGCCATTTGTGCCTGCAATGGAGTCTGGAGTGAACGCATTATCCGGATTATCGACATCGGTGCTGGTTAATGTTCCTGAAGTCGTTACTGCTTTGTCGGTTTCATCGATAGCAACGGTCGCACTGCTGACAGTAGCGGCATCGTTAGTGCCATTAATTGTCACTTTGATCGTTGACGCTGTGCCATCAATAGACGAGACAGTGAAGGTCTCTTCGATCTTGTCGCCGACATTCAATTGATTAAACGCGCTGTTAGCGGTGAAGAACCAATGACCATTGGCATCAATAGTCAGGTCACCGTTGGTGCCTGAAATAGAATCCGGCGTAAACGTGTTGTCTGGGTTATCCACGTCAGTACTGGTGAGGGTTCCAGAAGTTGTTATAGCGCTGTCCGTTTCATCCACACTGACTGTTGCGGTACTGACTGTCGCTGCATCGTTAGTACCGTTAATCGTGACTTTAATGGTCGAAGGGGTGCCATCAACGGAAGTGACGGTAAAGGTTTCTTCGACTTTATCGCCGACGTTCAGTTGATTAAACGCGCTGTTGGCGGTGAATACCCAATGACCATTGGCATCAATAGTCAGGTCACCGTTGGTACCGGAAATGGAATCGGGTGTGAAGGTATTATCTGGATTATCCACGTCAGTACTGGTTAGCGTGCCTGAGGTAGTTACCGCTTTATCGGTTTCATCGATGGCAACGGTTGCGCTGCTGACAGTAGCGGCGTCGTTAGTGCCGTTAATCGTCACTTTGATCGTCGAGGGTGTGCCATCAATAGACGACACCGTGAAGGCTTCTTCAACTTTATCGCCGACGTTTAATTGGTTAAACGCACTGTTGGCGGTGAACACCCAATGACCATTAGCATCAATAGTCAGGTCACCGTTGGTGCCAGTAATTGAATCCGGTGTGAATGCATTATCTGGATTATCTACGTCAGTACTGGTTAGCGTACCTGAGGTAGTTACCGCTTTGTCGGTTTCATCGATGGCAACGGTCGCACTGCTGACAGTAGCGGTGTCGTTAGTGCCGTTAATCGTGACTTTAATGGTCGAAGGTGTGCCATCAACAGACGAGACAGTGAAGGTCTCTTCGACCTTATCGCCGACGTTTAACTGATTAAACGCGCTGCTCGCGGTGAACACCCAATGACCATTAGCATCGATAGTCAGGTCACCGTTGGTACCTGAAATAGAATCCGGTGTGAATGCATTATCTGGATTATCCACGTC
>NZ_JBFRPJ010000054.1:0-584 GCF_041471945.1 Vibrio sp. 10N.261.51.A4 | reverse complement strand
GTCGTTACCGCTTTATCAGTCTCATCCACACTGACTGTTGCGGTACTGACTGTCGCTGCATCGTTAGTGCCGTTAATCGTCACTTTGATGGTTGACGGTGTGCCATCAACCGACGATACCGTAAAGGTCTCTTCGACTTTATCGCCGACGTTTAATTGGTTAAACGCGCTGTTGGCGGTGAACGCCCAATGGCCATTAGCATCAATAGTCAGGTCACCATTGGTGCCAGTAATCGAATCCGGTGTAAACGCATTATCTTGATTATCCACGTCGGTACTGGTCAATGTTCCTGAAGTCGTTACTGCTTTGTCGGTTTCATCGATGGCAACGGTCGTGCTACTGACAGTAGCGGCGTCGTTAGTGCCGTTAATCGTCACTTTGACCGTTGACGTTGTGCCATCAATAGACGATACCGTAAAGGTCTCTTCGACTTTATCGCCGACGTTCAATTGATTAAACGCACTGTTGGCGGTGAACACCCAATGCCCATTAGCATCAATAGTTAGGTCGCCATTAGCTCCAACAATGGAGTCTGGCGTAAATGTGTTATCAGGATTATCAACATCGGTACTGGTTAACGTGCC
>NZ_JBFRPJ010000053.1:2391-2564 GCF_041471945.1 Vibrio sp. 10N.261.51.A4 | reverse complement strand
AAGAAGTCCTTGCACAATTGCTCTTACTTTCAGATACGACAAAGCCACAGGCTTTGTATAACAGCTACATACAGAATGTTTTCATTAATATGAATTCTGGGTGCGGTGCTAGGTATTTCATCACCAAATATGGGAGGGAGAGTACCTTAGGCTTATCGTATGTCCTCGGTTGG
>NZ_JBFRPJ010000053.1:0-1555 GCF_041471945.1 Vibrio sp. 10N.261.51.A4 | reverse complement strand
AAGAAACAAGCTAACGCAGTTCATAGCTATCACGCCTCTGTAATTCAAATAGTCACTCGACTAAAAGGTTTAATTATCATGGTCGAACACAGCACTCTATTAGTTGATCCTTTTGGTCGAAGTTAGAATTTGAGCATAATCTCGACCAGAAAAGTGAATGTTCTTTCTTTTTCGACTAAAAAGTTTAAAAGAATTGGTCGAGAGATTGCCGGCCTTGTCGCGTCTCACGAAAATGCCAGCATTGTTAGGGTGGCCTCAATTATTGCTCCAGAAACATTCAATATCGATAAGCATTAATCCTCCCCCGGAATACAGAAGTGAAGCTTTTGATATTTTCTATGTGGGCCAATTGGTACTCACTACTTCCTGGGAAACTTCTCCAAGCTCTCGCTACTAATTTACTTATATAATGCCATGGGTTCTTTAGCTAACTTATACGAAGACAATTCGCTGAATGTATGATCTAGCGAAATTAGGAACATAACTCGAAGTGTCAAAAGCAACGCTACTAATAAACTAGCAACCCTCTCTGTTTAGGACCGTTTTTTAAGTAATATGCACGCCCTCTAATGCTTACTATTATCAACAATGATCCAACGGGGTTCATCCTTAAAGTTATGATTTGTAATTATTAAAATCTTTAATCTTACTTTGAAAACTTTTAAGTAATCACACATCGCAAGTTGCGATGCGCAAGTTGCGATGTGGAGTGAAAACTATCTAGAGTCTTGCTCTCTGTTAGGTAGGCTACATATGGCTCAGATTAGAAAACTATAGGTACCTATCATCGTAACTCAGAGATCCCCCAACGTTTCAGGAGCCACAGTAAAACCCATAGGACTAGCTAATGAACAATTACCGAGGAACCCTCAGTAGTTGCAGAGTTTGCAACAACCCCTACATGCCCAAATTGTCCAATAGCCTGTTGGACAAAGTTTAATACCTAAATTTTGCAAGAGGATCTTGCAAAAATGCGAAACAAGTTGTTTCGTAAATCGTCTTTGCCCCTAAACGTTTAGAGCATAAGAAACTATCAATAGATTAATTTGTGTGTAAGCCTGTTGCACCAGTTTTTTTAGTCCCAGATACGACAAAGCCACAGGCAATGCCTATGGCTTTGTAAACAGCTACAGAATGTTTGTCATTCAAAACGAAGAGGGAACACATTCTGTGTGCAGCGTCGGGTGTTTTATCACCAAAGTATATGGAAGGGAAAGCACCTAGACTTATCATATGTCCTCGGTGGTCTGCTTTGCAATTAAGCCAAGTTCAATTCGATACAATTACTTCTGGCCAGACAGTAAATAGTACATCCAAGAAAAAGCAGGGATACCCGAGGCTCTCAACGTTAGTTTAAAGCTAAGAACTGTATGTGGCAAGCTTGCTTCTGCCCCAAGGCGTGTTTCGAACGCAAGAGACCATCATGAGATTTATTTGTGAAACAAGCTGTTTCCCAATTGCCCAACAGGCTGTTGGACAAACTCTCGGACTCAATTGTGCAAGAGGTCCTTGCACAATTGCGAAACAAACTGTTTCGTGAATTATTTCTGCCCCA